>CAZQZF010000047.1:0-11608 GCA_964597745.1 uncultured Zetaproteobacteria bacterium | reverse complement strand
ACTTACACCAGCTTCCCGGAAAATGCTTGTTTGAGGATGGATTGGCGAAGCCGTTCAGCCCGTTTGAGATTGGCATCAACAGTCAGCTCAATTTTTTCAGCCACAGTCAATCGACTTTCGACTTCCTGAACGATTGCTTTTTGTTCTTCAAATGATGGCAAAGGAACAGGCATGGCAGCAACTGACTTAGTATTAAAGTGAGTCAACGCAATTCCGACCTTTTGAGCAGCAACATGTGTATTCACAATTGAGTTCATATAAAATGCACCAAATTGTGGCCAAATTGCTCGGGGTTGTTTAACTATTACCAAATCAGAACAATTCGCTTCCGTCAGACTTTCAGGGATAATGCAAGTAACTCCAACACTCCCTGAACGGACAACTACCATATCATCAGGCCGCAATGCAGACTTGCTTAACCTACGATGAAACTCCGGGCTGATGAACTTCAGTCCTTTAGAATCATATTTATTTTCCCTGACATTTTGAGACCTGAGAAAAGGAACCCCTGAATCAGTATATTCGTTTCTCATGGGGCCAACGTGTCCAACCGTGACTCGTTTTGATACCTGCTCAAACGTTGACCACATCCATCCATCTGGAAGGTCAGACAAACCGGATACATCAGGAGTCACAGGCTCTTTATATTTCTCTTTCCATTTGTCGTTTTTGGGTTCTTTGCCTGCCTGCCTCAAGCAACCATGGACATATTCCCGTTTCAACCATTTGCGTCCAAAACCAGTTTTGAGTTCTTTTTCCCGGTTATATGCATCATCTTGAGAACAGAACTTCTCATGATGAATGATGAGAACTGGCTTATGTTTCTTTGTCCACTCAGCACCTTTGCCGCCTGTGTGCTCTGACCATCGGCGCGGCATGTCACTGGTGACTCCGATATAGAAACTATCATCATCGCAAAGTATTACATACAACCACCAAACACCGTCTTTCGGCGCAGGTAAACCTTTGGCGCGCATTTTGGCGAGTTCGGTTTCTTCCCATTTCTGGCGGCGTTCGGTGAGGATTCGCTCCAGCAGTTTGCTGGCTGGCTCCACATCGCCTGCCTGCCTTGTTCGGCCTGCGGCAAGTTCTCTTTTGATCCATTTTCGCCCAAAACCGGTTTTGAACCACTTTTCCCGCTTGGCTGCTTCTTCTCGGGAATCAAACACTTCGTAGTGTGCGATCTTCACAGGCTTGCGCTCTTTCGTCCATTCAGCACCCTGACCCTCACGATGTTCCCGCCAGCGACGCTCGATATCGTTCGTATGGCCGATGTAGATGCTGTCATCTTCGCAAAGGATCGCATAAGTATAGAACTTGCCGAGCTCTGTCACCGGTGCAGGTAAATGCTGTTTGCGCCATTCTTCGGTGAGCTTGCCGGTAACCGCCGCTTGCAGCACCGATGCCTTGTAGCGTTTCAAATTCGCCTTCACCCGTTTCAGATTCGCCACCGCCTCATCCAACCGCGAAAACTGCTTTTCAATCTCCTCCACAATCCGATCTTGTTGCTCAGTCGGAGCAAGAGGAAATGGATAGTCCTTAACTGTTGCCGGCTTAACCCGCATCAGAGAACCACCTACACCGGATGCATTAGCGGCAAGAAAAACACGAACAGCATTTTGCTTCAAAAAATAAGCTAAGTACTTGGGTTTGAATGCTTCATGGGGAGGAAATGTAATCCACTCGGTCGATGCGATTTTTGTGTTTTTGGAATGAGGAGAAACAATCCAAGAGCGATTAATTCTTGGGTTTATCTTGCTAAGAAGTACGGTTCCATCATCAACCATTTGTTTGTTTGAACCAATCTCTTTTCCTTCGATGATTTCCGGCACTCCAGTTCCAAAGCTTGGTACGCTATATAACTCGAACACCTGATCAGGAAATTTGTTAGGCACAATTCCTTTTGACCTGTTTGCCACAAAATCGCCAAGATGAGCTGACGGCCATTCTTCTGATAGCAAACTACTCACGCTGTCAACGCCTCTTCCAATTTATAATCACCCATACTTCAATACCTGCTGAAACCATCCAATTGCAGCTTGCCCATCGTGATGCGTCACCTCATCAACATCGCGGCTATGTCGAATCTTGTTTCTCAATTCGGCGAGTTGATTGAAACGAGAAGATAGCTGTTCTTTGTTGCCAAATATCCCAGAAAATGACGCCCAATGTATCTTGCCGACCATGAGTTGCTCGCACTCACGGAGATCAAAGAATTGGAGCTTCCTACCCAATGAGTCAAATGACTGCGGATCAAGTCCCGGACGCTTCTTCAATTCACCCTGAATGCGTTCATCCACTTTAATACGGATATGATCGGGTATGGCTGAAGGATCATTGCCCAGCTTCTCAACAATCAGATTCCTGATTGCCAGTTCAATGCTTTCAATTTTCTCATCAATGTCCCTGAGTTCGACCGGCAGACTGATGGCATCCTTAAAAAGTAGATATTCAATTGCCTGCAAAATGCTCTTCTGCCGCAGGTCGAGAAATTCTTCGAAATCATCTTTTCCAAAATCAGGACGTAGCAGCACATCTATCGCGTTCCGGGAAATAAGATGAGACTCCAACACTATTCTGGTTTCTTCTTCACCATGCTGTTTAAATAGTTCCGGCAAATATTGATTAGGCCGTTTATCATGAATCACAAAACGATTGGTCTCAGGTGAGAGCGGCGTACGATTTAGAATCGAATTAATACTGACGATCTCCTCCTTGATACCCCAGGATGCAGGTACAATATGGTGATCATCCAGAGCGTCATATTCTGGCAACTCAAATGTGCGCCAGTCCTTCGCTCCCCGAATGACCAAGAGATTAAAAATCGCTTTGTAGATCGCCGAGGATTTCTGGGTTTCACCCTTCAAATTGAATGACTGAAAACGATCCTGAAACTCCCTGAATGAGGTGGGTTCCATATCGTCATTCCTGAACCAGGCTTGAAGTTCTATGAAATCCTTGCGGCTGGTCGATTCCACGGAGCTAGAATATCGGTTGGTGAAGATGGATGCCCAGTACCATTTTCGAATCTTGCCCATAGTGTCTACCCCGCTGAGATTGGGGTTGCTTTTCACATGCTGGCGAATGGCCGAAAGCACTGGAACAATGGATGGGTACGGAATGTAGGAAGAAGATATTGCGCCGTAGTCCCGCGCATTCTGAATCACCTTGATTGAAGACTCGATGGCATCTAATGCTTGGTGCCAGGCCTTTTCAAACTCGTCACCGGATTTAACAAGAATCTCGCTGCGCTTGGTACCATCCTCCTCCCTAAAAACACGAGGCTGTCCGGGCAATAGATAATAGAGATACTTGGGGGAGCAATAGCCCTGCTTCAAAATCGACATGACCTGCAATACATAGACATTGGCTCGATCGGACTGGAGAAACTCCAGCCTGGGCGCAGCCTCGCGCCATTTGTGTTTCAGCTGTACCCCTTTTGGTTTCAACAGTGCATTCAGTAGATCAAAGATATCGAGTTGAACCCCTTTGCTGTTGATCTGGGTGAAGATGTCGCAGACCTTGGCGACTTCAATGTCCTTATCCAACTCAATGTAACTGATTTGATAATCACGCAGCAGTTCCCTTAGCTCATTGCCAAAGTCTCTTCCTGCTTCCGCAAATTCTTCTGCTTCATTCGCCGCTTTTTCATTCTCATCTATTCGGGACTGCTTAGCTATTTCCAGCCAGTGCTGAGTATAGCCTTCAATCCATGGAATGATTTCCCAAGCACCTTTTCCGAGCACAGACATTGGAAAAATATGACGTCCATATAACTCAGATGGGGTACTCAGAATATTCCCCCACTTTCTCCCTACCCAGTCATAGTGAAAGGCATCGTCAAGACTGCCCTCCATAAATTTTTGGATATTTAAATAAACAAATGCCTGATTTACACGTTTGGGGAAGTTTATTTTAGGTGCAAAACAGGCGTAGTAGATCGCTGTCAATCTCTGCTGGCCATCCAGAACAATATACTCTCGCTTTTGATCCCCGCCCTCATAGCCATAAAGTTTCTCGCAACTTAAAGCATCAAAATTTGCCTCTTTACCCTTCCAGAGTAGGAGTGTGCCCACATAATAGTCAGAGAAGATGGACTTCATCAGATCCCGAACGTCCCAAGGGTTCCATTCGAATTCGCGTTGAAAATCTGGAATAACGAACTTACCCTGTTTGATTTGATCAAGGAGAGAGTCCAAACTAAATCGATCTGGCTTCTGTGCGTTCTTCATCTCAATTCATCCTCATGCTGCGAGTTTTTCGTTCATTTCATCAATAATCGTATTCAAGTCACCTCCGAAAAGCTGATAGACCTTGCTCAGCCCGGGGCTCGCCGCAATTTTTTCATAACTCTTTCAACCATCCATTACTCCTGCCGCGCGTTGTTCGGCGCAGGAAATTATTCATTTTATCAGCAAGCAAATTTACACACATTCACGATTGGTTCCATCATTCCGCTTCGGTCGGCAGGCAGGGCAGATGCCCGGCCTTATTATCTATCCTCTCGTGTGTGCCATAACCTCAAGATATAAATCACTGATTGCTGAATCTCGTAGCGTATTTCGTACTGACTCACAATGATTCGCCTTACTTCACGTGGCTCGAATTCAAACAATTGCTCACCAATACGCGGATTCATTAACAGTTTTTTTGGCGCCGCAGCAAGCATCTGCACCGTATGAGCCGCAGCCTGCCGGTTTACAGGCGCCAAAAATTCGTACAGCCGCACCAGATCAGAAAAAGCCTTACTCGTCCATTTAACCTCCATCAACGCGGTAATGGCAAGGGGGTATCGGTACTGAGGCTATCGGTCCATGTCTGAACGGCTTGATGTTCAATGAGTTGCCCTGCATCCACATCGGACAATGCTTCTCGCGTCAGACGATTGCGTGTCTCTTCCTGATTGATCCAGTCTGATAGCGCCTGTTTCATAATCCAGCCACGCGAACGTTCCAGTTGAGTTGCTATTTTATCGACTTTCTCGGCTAAAGGCAGCGGTATGTGCGCTGTGATTACTTTGGTTGCAGCTTGTGCCATTGCATGCCTCCGAACAGGTTTGATTTATATTGAATCATAGTGATTTATAATGAATAGTCCAGACTGGCACTGTCCGGGGCAGACAAACATTCATTTTCATCCGGGTATAGCCTTGCCGTAGTCTCTTACGAAAAATATCTTGTGCAAAATGCATAAAGATATTTGCTAAGCACTGAATTTACTTGGCGATCTTAGCGTCTTGGCGAGAGACAGGATTGAAAAGCAATGATCTCGCAGAGCCGCAAAGAGCGCAAAGGAAGAACTCTGTACACTCAACTCGACTGAGCTCGTCGCAGGCTGTGATTCAAGCCTGTTTGGTTCCGGCCATGCCGGGTCAGGTGACATCCCTGGTAATGATCATTATGATCAACATAGTCACTTGAGAGAGGTTGAATCATGCAGTCTATAGCAGCGAAAGAGGCCAAGACACATTTCGGAGAACTCATGGACACAGTGCAGCGCGAGCCCGTAAGTATCAACAAATATGGACGGCCTGTTGCCGTCATAATGTCAGCGGAAGAGTATAAACAGTTCAAACTTGAGCGGCTACGGGCGAGGCTTTCCATTGGAGAAGTCCAACTGGACAGGGGCAATGCCATGGATGGGCGCACCTTCTTCCAGGAGTTTCAGTAAGTAAAATCAATCCTCTCTCAAGCTGCCAGTGCTTCCTGCCTGCCTCGCAAGCCCGGCGCAGACAAGCATTCATCACCCCGCACCTATGCGGCAAGAGCTTCATTTAGCTGCTCCATCACTTCACCCGATTGCTCACCGAAGAGTTGATAGAATTTTCCGATGCCACCGGCCTGAACAAACGGTGAATACTCCAGGTCGTCAGGTTCAATGGAGAGGTTTGCCGCAATATGATCGCGGATCATGGTCAGCCACTCGGTCTGCTCTTTATTGAAATCGTGGGTTTTCAACCAGACGCGGAAGTTCACATTCACACGCTCGGGAAATGGTACCAGCTCATTATCCTGATGCATGGCAAAACGTACCAGCGACACCAGATCGGTGAGGATGCGTTTGCCGGATGCATCCTTCACCTTCGACTTTTCCAAGGCTGCATAGGCCTGCCAGAGCTGCGACTCATTCCACAGGCGTGGGGGTTGTTGAATCGCCTCGGCCAGTTCCTTGACCGAGGTAAAATCGAGCCGTTGTTTGTAGGGTCGGTTGTAGAGAATCTGCAAGGCGGTGATTTCGTCTTTGTGCTCATCAATGAACTGCTCGAATGAAGAAGTGAGCGCTTTGGCGCGGTCCAGTGCATCCCTGGAAAATTCCGATTCAATCACCTGGTCCTGACTGACATGATCGATGGTGATCTCATTCTGTTTTTTAATCTGCTCAAGCAGTTCCCGAAAAGCGGGATCATACAGCGGTTTTACCGCCTGCTGGATGATGGATTCGCGGGCGTTCTTGAGAGCATCGTCCGGAATGGGCTGATCGACATCAGGCGGAATACCGGTATCCGCCTTGGCCTGCTCGATATGGCGGTCCGGACTCACCGCCTCAACCAAACTTCGACTGAGTTGTTTCAACGTCATGCCACAGGCATCGACGATCTTCTTCTCATCATCCGGAGAAATACTGTGCTCCATGCGGGCCAGACGGCCGGCAACGGAGGTAATCACCTCATCCTCGGTATTCCCGAATGCCACCGCCTGCAACAGCTTATTGAAGGCCACGCTCGGCTTGCTCTCCATCGGTTTGGAATCGGTTTTGTCCTGCTCACAGACGCCGACGGCATCGACAATGACGAAATGATCCTTGGCTTTGGCATCCGGTGTCACGGATTTCAGATCATCGGTCGGAATCACGCGCACGCCGCGACCCTTCATCTGCTCGAAATAGGCGCGGGATTTTACTGCTCGCATGAAGAAGACAATCTCCACCGGCTTGATGTCGGTGCCGGTGGCGATCATGTCCACGGTCACGGCAATGCGCGGCATGGGGCTGGTGCGGAACTCTTTGATCAGTTCCTTCGGGTTCCTGCCTGTGGTTCGGTAGGTAATCTTCTGGGCGAAGTCATTACCCCTGGCAAACTCCTCGCGCACGATCTCGACGATAGCCTCGGCATGGGCGTCATCCTTGGCGAAGATCAGCGTTTTCGGCACCCAGTTACGTCCCGGAAAGATTTCCGTTGGCAGCTTGTCGCGGAACTCGCGGATGATGGTGCGAATCTGGTCAGGAGCTACCACATCACGATCCAGTTGATTGGGGTCGTATTCGAAATCGTCATCCAGCTCTTCCCAGCGTGTCTTGCGCGTGTCGCGTTCGCGCTTCTCAACATAATGACCGGCATCCACCTTCGAGCCCTTCTCGGTGATCTCGGTGCGGATACGATAAACATCGTAATTCACATTCACACCATCGGCGACAGCCATTTCATGGTTGTATTCCATGACCAGATTTTGATTGAAGAAGCCGAAGGTCTGCTTCGACGGGGTGGCGGTGAGGCCAATCAGCCAGGCATCGAAATACTCCAACACCTGCGCCCACAGGTTGTAAATCGAGCGATGGCATTCATCGGTGACAATAATGTCGAAGCTCTCAATGGGAAAATCGGGGTTGTATTCAATCGGCTCCTGCTGCCTGAACAGGTTGCCGAGCCCTTCAATGGACGATTCCTCCAAATCCTCGGGCAACTCCTTGCCCTTGAGCATCGAGAACATGCGCTGGATGGTGCAGATACAGACGCGGGCCGTGGTATCCAGTGTGTTCGAACTCATGCGCTGGACAATGTATTCCTCGGTGAACTTGAAATTATTGTAGGGCGACACGTACTGCTGAAACTCTTTCAGAGTCTGATCGGCCAGGTTGCCGCGATCCACCAGAAACAGGATGCGCCTGGCGCCGGCAAACTTGATCAATCGGTAGAGAAAGTTGATGGCGGTAAATGTCTTGCCGGAACCGGTCGCCATCTGAATCAGAGCCCGTGGCCGGTTTTCGCTCAGTGACTGCTCCAGATTATTGATGGCCGTAATCTGGGCCGGCCATAAGCCATCCTCAACGAGTGGCGGCATATGCTGCATGCGTTCCAGAAAAGTGCGACCCCGATCCAGATAGGAGACGGTTGAAGGCTCGGCTGCTTCATCCGTGGCAATCCGTTCAAAGAACGAAGCCATCCACTCCGGGCGGTGGAATGAAAAGATGAGGCGAGAGCGAGGCTCGGGATCGAGCCCGTTGGTGAAACGACTCTCCACACCGGTGGATTGATAGGCGAATGGAAGTGGCCTGTTCCATGCGGGAAGTGCCTCGGGCAGACCATCGACATATTTGTCAGATTGGGTTTCTACGCCGGTAAGGGTGGCGCCTTCTTTCTTGGCTTCAATCACACCGGCAGCCTTGCCATCGACATAGAGCAGGTAGTCGGCAAAGCCATGCCCTTTGGCCAGAGGAAATTCACGAATCGCCACGCCACGGGCGGCATGGATGTTGGCCCTGTCCGCATCGCAGATATGCCATCCAGCCGCTATCAACAGTTGGTCAATGCTTTCGCGTGCTTCCTGCTCCGGTGTCATATTCCTCCAACCAAGGTTTCCGTTGAAGCAAGCATAGGAGGGTTAAGATGGTTTTCAAAGCCATTGGCCCGAAAGGGGCGCGCCCCGTTATACTTGATTACCTGGGCTCAGGCTGATGAATCCTGTCTGGATGGTTGCTGATCGGGTTCAATGTGTTCATCGGTACCAATGCCGGGTTCATTATTGACGTTCTCATTAAAACCGGCGTCCTCTCCGCTATTTTCATCTGTTTTGGAGCTTTCGGTTGTGCCGCCACCCGGATCGGTTTCCGGGGCGGTAGGATCCGCTGCGGTATCCTGGTCTTCATCAGCTATTTTCGATTCAGCATTTGTCTGTACCGGAACGGCCTCTTGATCAATCACAGGATCCTCAGCCGTCTCTTCACTCAGCATCGGATTACGCTTCAATTCGTTCATCAGCTCCGGAGCATTGTTCTTGTCACAGAGATCCTTTGCGCCCAAGGCCAGATGTTCATAGACATCCCGGTAATTTTCCGTCAATACATTGACCCGGCGTGCGGTTTCCCGGAAATGATTCGTGACCCGTGAGCGGTAGTCCCTGATCTCTTCCCTGCTTTGTTCCAGCTCCGCCTGCAGCCGCTTGTTGTTCTTGCGCTCATTGCTGGTCAGGCGGCCAATAAAGAAAGCAATAATACAGAACGAGATGACAAGTATCAGGTAGTTGACCGAAACAGTTCCCATATCTTAAACCTCCAAAAGGATTTTCCATCAATGCCGAATCAAAAAGGGAACGCGAACCTTTATTGTTTCAGGCAAGCTTCTTGTATCTGATCCGGTGCGGCTGCAGGGAAGCTTCGCCCAGGCGTCTCTTTTTGTCCACCTCGTAATCGGCAAAATTCCCCTCGAACCAGACCACCTCTCCCTCATCTTCAAAGGCGAGGATATGCGTGGCAATACGATCCAGGAACCAGCGGTCATGGCTGATAACAACAGTGCAACCGGCGAAATCGAGCAGTGCTTCTTCGAGTGCGCGCAGGGTTTCAACGTCAAGATCATTCGTCGGTTCGTCCAGTAACAGCACATTACCGCCGGTCTTCAGCATTTTGGCCAGGTGTACGCGGTTGCGTTCTCCGCCGGACAGGACCTTGACCCTCTTCTGTTGATCGCCGCCCTTGAAATTGAAGCGGGCGCAGTAAGCGCGTGACTGTACCTCCTGCCTGCCAAGCCAGATAAAATCATTGCCATCGGAAATTTCTTCCCAGACGCTCTTTTCAGGATCAAGCGCATCGCGGCTCTGATCGACATACGAAAGTTCAACCGTATCTCCGATGACCAGTGTGCCGGAATCGGGATTCTCCTGTCCGGTAATCATCCGGAACAGCGTTGTTTTACCGGCGCCGTTGGCGCCGATGACACCGACTATACCGCCCGGTGGCAGATTAAAATCAAGATTCTCGATCAGTTCACGCTGGCCATAACCCTTGCAGACCCCCTCAGCCCGGATGACTATATCGCCAAGCCTTTTCGAGGCAGGGATGAATATCTGTTTGGTGGCATTTCGCTTCTGTACTTCAATGTTGTTCAAGTCGGCAAACGCCTTCAGCCGTGCCTTCGACTTGGTATGTCTGCCTTTTACCCCGGCGCGCACCCATTCCAGCTCATGCCTGATCGCCCTCCGGCGCGAGGATTCCTCCTTCTCCTCCTGAGAAAGACGCCTCTCCTTCTGTTCCAGCCAGGCCGAGTAATTTCCCTCGAACGGGATGCCGCGGCCACGATCCAGTTCCAGAATCCAGCCGGCCACATTATCGAGAAAATAGCGGTCATGCGTCACGGCCACGACTGTTCCCGGATAGTCGTGCAGGAAGCGTTCCAGCCAGGCCACGGACTCGGTATCGAGATGGTTGGTGGGCTCATCCAGCAGCAGCATGTCCGGATTCGATAGTAGCAGCCGGCACAGCGCCACGCGGCGGCGCTCGCCGCCCGAAAGCCTGGTTACATCCGCATCCCAGTCCGGCAAACGTAGTGCATCGGCGGCAATCTCGAGCTTACGCTCCAGATCCCAGGCGCCGGCATGATCGATTGCCTCCTGCAGTTTGGCTTGTTCGGCCATGAGCTTGTCAAAATCCGCATCCGGGTCGGCAAATGCCTCACTAACCGCATTGAACTTGTCGAGCAGGGCCTTTGTTTCAGCCACGCCCTCCTCAACGTTGCCGCGCACATCCTTTGCCGGATCAAGCTCCGGCTCCTGCGACAGAAACCCGACCTTGATACCGGGTGCAGGCCGGGCCTCGCCCAGGATGTCGCCGTCGATACCGGCCATGATCCTGAGCAACGTGGATTTGCCTGCCCCGTTCAGGCCGAGTACGCCGATCTTGGCGCCGGGAAGGAACGACAGATAGATATCCTTGAGTATCTCCTTTCTGCCGGATACGACCTTGCCGACGCCCTGCATGGTGTAGATGTATTGATAATCAGCCAAATCCGGACTCCTGAAGCACTGTTTCTCGCAGCTTACTGCGACTCCCCGCCCAATAAAAGCCGCGCAAATGATCATCCTGTCCACCCCGCCCCGTGACAGCACGATGCCTCGCTCTGATTCTTTGAACTCTATTTTTTATGAAAGGCGGAAAAACTTTGTTTGTGCATCGGAGAATGACAATAATCCAGATAACAGCGAAGCCATTTTTTATAATCATTGCGTTCGTCATGGCTGATTTGACCTTTGGATTGTCACGGACTGGTAAAGCGATCATTGTTTCCCATACTGAAAGAGATAAAGCAATGAGGATTATCAGTGCCAGATTGATGACGAAACAAGAGAGGAAGATATATGAAGAAGGGTAATAAACCAGATGAAATGAAGACTGAATATAAAAGAGAAGACCTTGGCGCCGGGGCTCGCGGAAAGTATTACGAATCATATAAAGCGTCGCATAACATAGTATTGCTTCAGCCAGAAGTGGCAGAGGCTTTCCCGACAGAAGAAGCCGTAAATAACGCTCTGAAATCCTTAATCAAGGTGGCTCAAACATCAATTGGCCCAACGAATAAGGTTAGATCGTGAGAGCGGAGCGAGCCACGATCTGAACCGTT
>CAZQZF010000046.1:0-11631 GCA_964597745.1 uncultured Zetaproteobacteria bacterium | reverse complement strand
ATTCCCAGGAGGGAGATCAGGGCCAGGCCCAGCAGTGAGGTGACGGCCAACGGTAGAAGCTGCGTCGCCCACAGGACCAGACACAAGCCGAAAACGATCAGCGCCCTCCAGCCCGGCACGGTCAGGCCTTGAGCCGGTTCCAGACTCAGCATCCACCAGGCCAGAGCCAACAGCGCTAAAACGCCGGCAAAAGGCAGGGAACGGTGAAGCAGGAGCGTAGGCAGCGGCCTGTGATCAATTGTAGCAATCGGCATGGTCAGTTTGGATATTTCACGAAAGATCCGTTTAGCGACTTGAACGCTTGCGATCATCGGCATACTGAACACGCAGATTCCGTCGTAATGTATCCAGCATGGAACCCACGCGCCTGCCGACAACGGAGAGGGCTAAATCGTTGATACGGTCGCGAAGAGTGGCCTCCCGGCCAAGCATAAATCGACCCTCCATTGGCGTCATGACTCTTCCCATATTACGTAAGCGCCTCAAAGGTAACCGGGTAAATTGAAGGGTTTCATAAAAATGCAGAAAAACGGTTTCAAGCTGCTCCAGGGATGGAAGTCTGGCATCCTCAAGCGCGGTTCCCGGCAACGGCCTGAAGGGCTGCAGGAGCGGCACAACCCCGGAACTTACCAGCTCTTCCACACCGGCCATGGTTGATTCACTGGGTTCAAGTCCGACAATAAGATTGCTGACGATCGACCCGGCCGGAAAGGTTTCCACGGCGCGCCGCAGGGCCTGACGGACGGCGGACTGGCCGCCATGTTCCTGCTTACCGGGACACAGCCGGGCAAAGGAATCCGGGTCATGCAGCTCCAGATTACAGATAAAGATGTCGACGCCCGCTGCATAGAGTTCATCTACAACCTGCACATCCTGCGGAGCAACGGTTTCAAGTGCGATCTGTTTGCCGGGAAGATGCCTGCGTAAAAGTTCTATGACGGGCAGCAGGCGTTGTAGTCCGCAGGCGGAATCAGGTGAAAATCCATTGTAGAGATACAGCGTATCGATTTCCCGCTCCATTTCAGCCGCCTGCAACACCTCAACCAACTCCAATGGGTCACGCAATGGAGGAACCCGTTCGTTGAGCATGGAGTCGTAGAGACAGTAACGGCAGGAGCGGTCCCGCATGGCGAAAAAACCACAGCCGAGAAACGGATGCAGAATGAGCACCTTGTCATGCAAGGCTGAAAATGCGCCCATGCGGGCGCCGTGCTTTGTTCGTTGCCGATAAAAATCGGGAACGCGCTGCATCTCAACCGGTAACTCCTCTCCCTCGCAGGCAATAAGGTAATCCCCCTGCCGTTGAACGAGCTTGACCGGACTTGCTTCCGTATAGGGCTGTCCAACCGGCACACTGGTCCAATGCCCGCTTGGTAGAACAAGATCAATGACCGTTTCACCGGCATTGGTCTGTGATATCCACTGGGAAGGCCTGTCCAGACCATCGGGCAGGGACAGGCCAAAGCTGACCAGGGCAAGCTTGGTCAAGCCAGGATTGCCAAATAGTTCTGAAGGATAGGACACTACAGCCCGGACCTCTCGATCAGAATCTTCCACTGGGCATCACTGATGCGTGTCTGTTTCAACACCTTGTGTCCCTGCTCCCGCAGAGAGCGAGGGACGTTTTCAATGGGTTCTCCATCGTCCAGGATGACCTCAAGGTGCGTCCCGGCGGGAAGCGTTTCCAGCCTCAACTTTGTTTTCACAAAATTCATCGGACAGGCCACGCCGGTCAGATCCAATTGAGAAATATCGCCCTTATTCGCGGGGGACTGCTGCCGAGTCTCCGATGTCTCTACGGCTGGAGGGTCAGGCTCGTCCGCGGGCACGGGAGCAAAGCGTCTGGCCGCTAGATCAACAAAGGGCGTCAGGGCATCCCGCAACCGGGTCACCCCCGGCGCCGGATCGGCAAGGCTGATGCTCATCAGGGCCGACGTGACATGGCTTAGTCCGGTAGAGACATCCGCATCACCGGCCGCAAGCCCCGCCAACAACCCAAATACCTGATCATCTGCTTCCGGTTTCTCACCATAAGTGACAAGAAAGGCCCGGGCCGTGGAGATGGCGGACTGCCGGTATCCTTCCATGGCCTCGGCCCAGAATGTCGAATCCAGATGTGCATTCCCCAGACGCTGTTCATATTGCGCCTCGCAGAGCAGGGCATCGGTCATGCCAACCACGGCGGCGGCGCACTCACCGGGCTTGTTATCCTTGGTTGAAAATGGCTGGTTTTCACTCCAGTCGTACATCAGGCCTTCAACCTCGCCCTCACCGGCGGAAAACGGTTTCAGGATCGCATTGATTCCGTCTTTGCCAAGACGCGCCGCCCATTCATGAAGGGGCTCATTCTCGTTGCGGTTTTCCCTGTACTCGCTGAGCACGGCAATTCCGGCCTCCGGCGCATGCTTGGCCGGGACAGGAGCAGTGGCAAACCCAAACGCCTTGCCGGCCTTGCCTGAACCGCCAACATGCAACTGATAATGCGGCACGGCATTACCGGCGATCTTTTTAGCCAGGCCATGAAAGCCAAGATCGGCAATATGATGCTGTCCGCAAGAGTGCTGACAGCCTGAAATCTTGACCTGAATGCCGGCAAGGCCGGCGTCCTGTCCGGTCAGTCGCTCCAGCATCGGCTTGATCGTCTCGGCCAGACCGTACGAGTTGGTAATGGCCAGGCGACAGGACTCAACACCGGGGCAGCATACGACGTCGGACAGGCCGCGGGCATGCTCGGTGCATATCCCGGCCGCATTCAGCATGGCCACGACTGAGTCGGCCATATCCGAAGCGCAGCCTGCAATGGCGATACCCTGTTCCGGCGTGGTGCGGATATCATCACTTCCGCCTGCGCGCGCTGCTGCCGCCACAGATCGGCACTGCGCCGGCGTCAGATCACCGCGAAAGAGGTTGAGCAGCACGGCCTTTTGGCCGTCATGCTGATCTACGACAGGATCACCATGAAACGGAAAATCACCCGTAGGCTGACGCCACCTGGCCTCGACATAACCCGCATCACGAAGGTGCGTCTTCTCAACCGCCGCCCGCTCCTGGCGATAGAGCTCGATAAATTTATCCACTCCCAGCTTCATCATGACATACTTCATGCGCGCCCGGGCTCGGTGCTTGCGATCCGAATACCTGAAATGAACACGCATCAGGGCCTCGCCCACAAGCAGCAACTCCTTTTCCTCGATAAACTCTTCAAGCTTGATGGCTGAAACCGGCTGCGTGGACAGCCCGCCTGCCGCCCAAACCTCAAATCCTCTCACTCCATCTCTCGTCGCGGCAATAAAACCAATGTCGTGCATACCTGAAAGCGCGCAATCCGTCGCACAACCCGAAAAGGAGACCTTGAATTTACGGGGAAATTGCTGGGTCAACGGGTGGCGCAGATAAAATTCGGCAAACCTCCGCGCATGCACGCTGACATCGGCATGTTCCGAGGGACAGACGCCCGACAGAAAGCATGAAGTCACGTTACGGACCGTATTGCCGCAGGCCTCGCGGGTCGTAAGCCCCGCCGCGGCCAGCCGGCGCAGGATGGCCGGCGTATCCCGCAGACGGACAAAATGCGCCTGGATATCCTGACGTGTAGTAATATGCGCCAACCTTGGTCTGTCCAGCTGACCGGAATACTGATCTACGATATCGGCAATCACATCCATCTGATCCGGAGTCAGCCCCCCCCCGGGCAACTTGATCCTGACCATCTGTACGCCGTCCTGGCGCTGACCGTAAACACCCATCTGCAACCGGAACGGAGTAAAACGCTCTTCGGGCATGCGCCCGTCCAGAAAGGCCTTCAGTCCCGCTTCATATTCTTCCAGATCAGATTGATCTACAAATGCAAACTCTGCTACCATCATTTAACTCCTAAAATAAGCACCAAAGACACAAAGACTCATTTTCTTCCTGGCATCTTGGCGTCTCTGTGGCGATTCGTCTTCCTTTAACCGTGGCCTGACTGCAATTCACAGGTCTGCTCATACGTGACCAGTTCCGTAATAGAAGGGTTTGTCCCACACAGGGGGCAGGCCGGATCCTTACGCAACCTCAGCTTCCGCCACTCCATGCGCAGGGCGTCAAAGGTCAGCAACCGTCCGGAAAGGGAGTCGCCAATACCGAGCAGTTCCTTGATGGCTTCAACGGCCTGAATCGTGCCAACCGCACCGGCCAGTGCGCCAAGAATTCCTGCTTCCGAACAGGAAGGTACAAGGCCCGCTGGCGGCGGTTCGGGATACAGACACCGGTAACACGGCCCATCACTGTCAGCATGCGGTTTAAAGGTGGCGACCTGCCCTTCAAAGCGGAACATGGCTCCGCTGACCAGTGTCTTCTCCTCAAAAAAACAGGCGTCATTCACAAGAAAGCGAGTGGGAAAATTGTCGCAACCGTCCAGGACAAGATCGTAGTCGCGGATGATTTCGCGTATGTTTTCCGCCGTTACGCGACAGGGATAAGTCACGACATTTACATCCGGGTTCAGGGCCTCAATCGTCAGTTTTGCGGACTCGGTCTTCGGCATGCCGATGCGATTGTTGTTATGCAAAATCTGACGCTGAAGGTTGGACAGGTCCACGTTATCCGCATCGGCAATGCCGATGGCGCCCACGCCCGCCGCCGCCAGATAATAGGCTGCAGGGGAGCCCAAACCGCCGGCCCCGACCATGAAGACGCTGGAGCCGAGAAGCTTCGCCTGCCCCGTTCCTCCGACTTCCGGCAGGATGATATGACGGCTGTAGCGTTCAATCTGTTCCTCGCTAAAATCAATCAAATTTCAATGCCCTTGAAGAGCTCGGTGCTCATATAACGCTCCGCCATGGAGGGAAGAATGACAACGATCCGTTTACCCTTGAACTCCGGCTTACGGACAACGCGTAGAGCTGCGGCCACAGCCGCCCCCGACGAGATACCACCTGGAATACCCTCTTCACGGGCCAGGAGCCGGGCCGTTTTGAAGGCCTCATCGTTGGTCACCTGTTCCGTTCCATCAACAATATCAACATTCAGATTAGCGGGGATGAACCCGGCGCCGATGCCCTGAATCTTGTGCGGGCCGGGCGCACCGCCCGATATAACAGGCGAATCAGCCGGCTCTACGGCGATGGCGCGAAAGGCCGGGTTGCGTAACTTGATCACCTCGGCAACACCGGTAATCGTCCCGCCGGTACCAACGCCGGAGACAATGGCATCCACATTCCCGTCCGTATCAGACAAGATCTCCTGCGCCGTAGTCCGGCGGTGCGCCTCCGGATTCGCCGGATTGTCAAACTGCTGCGGCATGAAGGAATCAGGCGTCTTCCGGGCAATCTCGCCCGCCTTTTCTATGGCGCCCTTCATCCCCTTTTCAGCCGGCGTCAACTCCAGTTGGGCGCCAAGAATCATGAGAAGCTTGCGACGCTCCAGACTCATGGATTCAGGCATGGTCAGGATGCAGCGATATCCCTTTGCGGCAGCAATAAACGCCAGTGCAATGCCGGTATTACCGGATGTGGGCTCTACAATGACGCCGCCGGGCTTCAGCTTCCCCTCCTCTTCGGCGGCCTGAATCATGGAACGGCCGATGCGATCCTTGACCGAGCTCAGGGGGTTGAAGAATTCCAGTTTTAACAGTATCTCGGCCGGGAGATCACCGCCAAGACGCTGCAAGCGCACCAGTGGCGTATTCCCCGTTGATTCAGAAATATTATTTGCAATACCCATAATTTACCTCACATTTTATTGATGATCGGCTTCATAAAAAGTCAACTTCTCATGGACTTTATTTATAGCCGGTTAAACCAAGTCAGCCAGCCAGGACACTCTGCTCTATCGGTTCAACATGTACGCCCTGTTCCTGCAGCCAGCGTACTGCCGCTTCCACCCGCTCACTTTCGCCATCGATCTCCAGACCGACAATACCCATATCTTCCTTGACTTCGGCCGTTCGGATATTGGTAATCACATCAAATTCCCTGCCCAGTTGCCAAATGATGGGCCTCTGCACGATCTCCTGGTTGAAGGTCAGATAGAGCCGCAGCTTCACGCATACCCTCCGGCTATGGCGGGCACAATCGAAACTTCATCGCCATCGGCCAACCCTGTCTCCCTGCCTTTGAGAAAGCGCACATCCTCATCGTTGACATAGATGTTCACAAAGCGGCGAATTTCGCCGGCCTCGTCACACAGACGTTCCTTGAGCCCAGGGTGGGCCGATTCCAGGCTATCGATCATCTCGCCTACATTGCCGGCCGTGACACTGACTTCATCAGCGCCATCGGTGAGCTTTCGTAACGGTGTGGGAATACGAACGGTAATAGTCATGTTTATCTCCTTACTTTTTTCCTGATTCAATCAGGGTATCAAACTCTTTCAGACTTGGACCAATGATATCCGGTCTATTGACCTGACCCTCCATCGCCTCCTGCGTCTTCAGGCCATTACCCGTGATACACAACACGATGGACTCATCACGATTGATTCTGCCCTGATCAATGAGCTTCCTGGCAACCCCCAGAGTGACGCCTCCGGCTGTTTCCGTAAAGACGCCTTCGGTCTCCGCCAGTAATTTAATGGCATCAACAATCTCCTGATCGCTCACATCTTCGGCCCAACCCCCAGTGTCCCGAATTACCCTGTTGGCGTAATAACCATCGGCAGGATTGCCAATAGCCAGCGATTTGGCAATAGTGTCGGGCCGCTGGGGTCGAATCAATTCCGTCCCCTCACGAACGGATAGAGAGATCGGTGAACAGCCCGTGGCCTGCGCCCCGAACATCCTCGTCCCCTCATCTTCCACCAGACCAAGCTTCACAAATTCCCTGATGGACTTGTCGATTTTCGTACACAGCGAACCCGAGGCCATGGGCACCACAATATTCTTTGGCGCCCTCCAGCCCAGTTGCTCCATTATTTCATAGCCAAGGGTCTTGGATCCTTCGGCATAAAATGGCCGGACATTTACATTAACAAAGGCCCATTCATATTTACCGGCAATCTCGGAGCAAAGCCGGTTGACATCGTCGTAATTGCCATTGATAGCGACCATCCTGGTGCCATACACTGCGGCGCCAAGAACCTTGCCCTGTTCCAGGTCGCTCGGGATAAATACATAGGATTTCAGACCGGCCGCCGCCGCATTGGCCGCCACGCTGCCGGCCAGATTACCCGTTGAGGCGCAGGCCACGGTGGTAAAACCAAATTCCACGGCCTTGGAAAGGGCCACGGAGACCACGCGGTCCTTGAAGGACAGGGTCGGATAACAGACGGAATCATTTTTAACGTAGAGCTCGGATACGCCCAATGCTTTTTCAAGATTACGGGCGCGAATCAATGGAGTGAATCCGGCATCTTTGCCAACGGTCGGATCATTATCCAGCGGCAGCAATTCCCTGTAACGCCACATGTTGCGGGGGCGTGATTCGATCAGATTTGTGGTCAATAAGCCGATCAGTTCATCATAGTCGTAAACCACTTCCAGCGGACCAAAGCAGAATTCACATACGTGTACCGGCGCAATGGCATACTCCTGGCCGCACTCCCGGCACTTCAATCCACGCACAACTGTTCCGCTCATAAAAACTCCTTTCCGAAAACAAGAAACCCCCGCTATGAAAAAGCGGGGGTTGAACTCAGCAAGGCAGAGATGACTGCAATGAAAGGGATCCAACCCGCGCTTCATCTCTCCCCGAAGGGTAGGAATTGGCACCTAACGCCGTTGCAATAACCTTGCTCAGGCCGGTTGCCGCAGCTTCACGGGGCCCAAACCCTCCACTGCTCTTGATAAAGCCGGATTAATTTGAACCGATTTATACCGCCCTTCACTCGAAAGTGCAAGCGCTGTTCATTTTTCTTTTGATGTGACTCAACTTTTACTTAACCTGCATTATCCTGAATTCGTATTCTGTAAATATGGACGGCATAGCCTTTGAAGTCATCGGAAAATTTACCCCCCATAAGGTGGAGTTGACGCTTTTCTTTGAGCACTGCTACCGGCGCATCCTGATGTATTCGGGAAAGGGTAAACTGTGCCGTGGTATCCATGCCTCTCATTGCTACTGCAAATAGGTAGGTCTCGTGACCATGGCGTTTGAGCATAGTCGCAATTGGAACTTCGTTATTACTTGAGGTGACGGCAACGCCATTGGTCACGGTTGGGCTATTTAGCACTTGAGCCAAATTCTTTATTTGATCGTTGATTGCTCCCACTGCAGCGCTAACATCCGGGTAGGCCAGAAGCCCTGCTTCGATAAACGCAGGCTGAAATTCATGTGAAAAATACCCGATGCCCATGGCGCCGTTGATGATTGCCATCCATACTTCCGCCTTGATTTGATAAGGTGTTGGCCGCACCTTGGGGTTGTTGGTGTGTGTAGTCTCCAGCCAAACCCAGACGGGCTTCTCACTGTTAACCCAGGCCCGTAGCCGCCGGACGCCCTTTGCAACGAACCATAGATTGCCGGCAACGTAATCGCTCTTGCTTGTTACCGGATATATGTCGAAAGAAACGATATCAGCTGCCGCCGCATATTCCGGATAGTCTTTATCTTGACCGTGACATTCACCGCGTCCGATCCAGCGGTCATTGGCTACCCCCTGCCCCAAATTGAGGTAGACGGGTCGGGATGGGTCAGCCGATCTCATGGCGTCATAACGTGACTGGATTTCGCTGGTTGCCACGCATGGCCCATACCCGCCGCGACCATTGGGCTGAGCATTATCCGGCTCATCCTGCTGGGTCCATCCATTAATGGTGTTGCCTTCTTTATTGTTAAGCCCGACTTCATTTTGTGAAGCCATTACAGGCATTTTGGTCTCCGCCAGCCTCTGTAGTTGACGTTCGGTAGGGCCTTTCCACAGGCCAATAAATTGATTAATTCCAAGCGCTTGATAGCGTTTTGCATTGCTTGGCGTTTGTAACCACACCGCAATTGGAAAATAATCTTTGTCCGACCGAGGCCCGTTGGACCATTGCTTGTAGTATTGCGCCCCTCCCGCCCATGGCGCAAACTCGTCTCCTTCGCAACAAGCCTGTGTTAATCCAGTACCTGGCAATTCTTTATCGGCGTTTTCGTTGTTTGGAGTAATCCTCTTGTAACAACCATTTATTGTTAATAAGGCGATACACAGCAAAGCAGTAGCGGCCCCTATCAATTTCATCTGGCTTCTTTCTATCATTACAACCTTAAATAAACCAAAACAAGATTATCAGAAAACCCGGTTTGACCTGGGAAGGACTAACTTGTCAGTTCCGCATAAGTCGCTGCAAATGACGCGATCGCCTTAGCCAGATCTGCCTTTGTATGCGCCGCCGAAACCTGGACACGAATTCTTGCCTTGCCTTTTGGCACCACCGGGTAAAAGAAACCAACGGCATAAATCCCGCGATCCAATAATCTTTGCGACATCTTCTGGGCCAGCACTGCATCGCCCAGCATCACGGGCACAATCGGATGATCGCCAGGGGCGATCGCAAAACCCGCGTCCCGCATCCCGTTCCGGAAATAGCGCGTATTTTCTTCCAAACGATCACGCAAGACGGTTGACTCCGAAAGCATCTCCAGAACCCTGATCGCTGCCGCGCAAATTGCCGGCGCGACCGAGTTTGAGAACAGATAGGGGCGTGAGCGCTGACGCAGCATATCAATGATCTCCTTGCGTCCGGATGTGTAACCGCCGGAGCCGCCGCCAAGCGCCTTGCCGAATGTGCCGGTAATGATATCAACACGGTCCATCACCCCGCGATATTCATGGGTACCGCGACCGGTCTTGCCCATAAAACCAACAGCGTGACAGTCGTCGTGATGTACCATAGCGTCATATTGATCCGCCAGATCGCAAATCCGGTCCAGTTGAGCAATGGTTCCATCCATGGAGAATACGCCGTCGGTCGTGATCAGAATGCGGCGTGCGCCGTCGGCCCTTGCCTCTTTCAGTTTGCTTTCAAGGTCTTCCATATCGTTATTTTTGTAGCGGAAGCGTGCAGCCTTGCACAGGCGCACGCCATCGATAATGGAAGCGTGATTCAACGCATCGGAAATCACTGCGTCTTCCCTGGACAGAATCGTTTCAAAGAGGCCCGTATTGGCATCAAAACATGCTGCATAAAGAATTGTGTCTTCCATGCCGAGGAATTCCGAGACCTTTTCCTCAAGCTTTTTGTGGATGGATTGCGTACCGCAAATAAAGCGCACCGAGGCGAGTCCAAAGCCCCATTGATCGTAGCTCTCTTTTGCCGCCCGTATGACTTCAGGACTGTTTGCCAGCCCGAGATAGTTGTTGGCGCACATATTAATCACCTCGCTGCCATCCGCGAGGGTGATGTCATTCTTCTGATCAGAGGCGATGATACGTTCGCTCTTCCACAGGCCGGCGGCTTTTATCTCCGCCAACTCCTGCGCCAGACTTGTTTTTGCACTGTTGAAACTCATGTCGCCCCTCCCGTTAAATCTATTCCCAGTTAAGGATTACCTTTCCGGATCGGCCTGAACACATGATATCGAAGCCTTTCTGAAAATCGACGTAGTGGTAACGATGGGTGATGATTTTCTCCAGCGGCAGACCACTTTGCACCATCATCACGCCTTTATACCAGGTCTCAAATATCTCACGGCCATAAATACCTTTAATGAACAACCCTTTGAAAACGACCTTGGTCCAGTCGATACCCGTGCCATCCGGCATGATGCCGAGCATCGCAATACTGCCGCCATTGATCATTTTTCCGAGCACATCCCTGAACGCATCCGGCGAACCCGACATTTCCAGGCACACATCAAAGCCTTCAAGAATGCCCAGGCTGCGCATGAACTCTTCAGTGATATCCGTGTTGCCGGCATTGATGGGAATTGCTTTAGGTATAATATTCCTTAACAGATCCAGCCTGTAATCATTGAGGTCTGTGATGACAATATTTCGCGCTCCGCAATGGGCGGCAACCATCGCGGCCATGATCCCGATCGGGCCCGCACCGGTGATCAGCACATCCTCGCCGACCATGTTAAAAGAGAGTGCGGTGTGGACTGCATTTCCGTAGGGATCAAAGCAGGCAAGCACATCGGTGGGAATTACAATATTCGGCCTGAAAACATTCTTTGCCGGAATGGCTACATACTCGGCAAAGCTGCCCGTGCGATTAACACCGACGCCAATCGTATTTGGACACAGGTGACGCCTGCCGGCCAGACAGTTGCGGCAACGCTCGCAGACAATGTGGCCCTCGCCGGAGACCACGTCGCCAATTGCCAGTTCCGTAACATTGGCGCCCATATCGACAATCACACCGGCAAATTCATGACCAATCGTCATCGGCACGGGGATTGTTTTTTGCGCCCATTCATCCCAGTTGTAGATATGGATATCCGTCCCGCAAATTGCCGTCTTCTGAACCTTGATCAGGACGTCATTATTCCCGACTTCCGGCATTGGGACATCTTCCAGCCACAGTCCTTTCTCAGCGTATTTTTTAACCAATGCTTTCATCATCATCCTGTTTCGGCAATTGCATGAAACCTGTTTTCTCGTAAACCGCTTTCAAATGAGGATGGTAATCAGCGCTTCCCTGTTTTGCACTATCTAATGGAGGAGAATTCGTTTTGTAATTAGTCAGCCCTGAATAAGTCATAAGTTATTGTAACGTATGGAACATTTTTT
>CAZQZF010000045.1:0-11787 GCA_964597745.1 uncultured Zetaproteobacteria bacterium | reverse complement strand
GCGAAGATGTGAACAAGCCGGCATCTGCCTGATCACGGAGTGTGAGCGCCGCAAGAAATCGAGTAAATTGGGGCCAGGTCTCACAATCCAACATTTGGGACAGCATTGAAAAGAAATCTCAGGAAAATCAAGGACAGTATATTCATTTCATCCCCACTGTCAGACAAAAACCGATCTGTTATCCCGCACAAAAAAAGGGGGGGTCAGATCTTGTTTGGCGCATTTTTGCAGAATAAGGCAGCCTTTCTCTCCAGTTTTATGATGCGCTCCTCATGCCCATCAGGATCAACTGACCATACGCGCTTCCAGACGTACCCCCATGGCACGACAAACTGTCGTAAGTGTCTTGAGTGTCGGGTTACCCCGCGGAGACAAGGCACGGGAAACTGCTTCACGTTTCATGCCTGCAGTTCTGGCGATATCAGCGATTCCGCCCCTTGCCAGCGCCACGTTCCTTAATGCTGCGAGAAACGCGGCCTCACCACCTGGTTCGTCGATTTCTTCCAATGTTGCACGAAGATATTCTCCGGCCAAACCCGGTTCCCGCTTGAGCATTTCCACGGTTGCATCTTCATGCTTTCTTGATGCTTTCATTGGTTTCTCCTTATCCAGTTCGACTGGTGTAATCGGACAAGCATTCAATTGCCCGAACGATATCCCTCTTTTGAC
Organism: uncultured Zetaproteobacteria bacterium; assembly: GCA_964597745.1. GTDB lineage: Bacteria > Pseudomonadota > Zetaproteobacteria > Mariprofundales > Mariprofundaceae > CAYLYU01. The sequence goes on along the minus strand of CAZQZF010000045.1, from coordinate 11,118 downwards.
GGCGCTTGTCTCCGCCGGAAAGCAGTAGTACCAGGCGGCTTCCAACCTGGGCATAATAGATACGGTAGGCCGGGCCACAATCAATCCGCAGTTCCCACACACCACCGCGTAAAGGCTTACAATCTCCGTAATTGCCACCCCGCAACCGTTCAACCCGTGCCATAATGCGTGCCTTGGCGTGTGTATATATCCCGCATTCTATCAAGCCGCTCCTGATATAGGTCATGGCCGTCACAGGTTAGGTAGTGCGCAATTTCAAACACGCGGAATATCGTAACTTGTTTGTTACGGAACGTTAAGAGAGAAAGAGGGAGGGTCTTTAGTTTGCACCGTGCCGCCCACAGCAGAAAAATGTTGCGGCAGTTTATCCGATTCCATCCCGAATCGAAAACATCGCTTAATGTATGGTTCCGGATCATGAGCAGACATAATTTTACAAGCTTTAATGCCTTGCGGCAGGTATTCCCGAGGGCGGATATGGTTGGCAAACTGGTGGTATTTAACGTTGGAGCGTCCGGGGTCTGGGCTAGCATTGTAGCATCGGATTTTGCATGGTGGTGAATGTTGGACTAATCCGCGGAGGGCCGTAGTTCTCTTGAGCGCCAGGCACGCAGGATGATGATTACATTGTCATCCAATACATAGCGCAACACATATGCGCCTGATCCAAATTGAATGAGAAGTTCTCGCCTTCCGCTGCCATCATCCATGGGCCTGCAACGGTTCGGCCATTTCCGGAGGCTTTCCGCCCCCTGGCGGATAAGTTCAGCCGCTTTTTTCGCTGCGGCAGGGTTCACGGATTTAAGGTGAGTGAAGAGTCGAAACTGCTCCCGGACGGCTTCAGGATGCCAGATTATTTTGCAGGGCATGGTGCCAATACCTTCATGAAGGTATTGGTAACTCATCGTTCGTACCGATAGACCTCAACCATGCATCAACCTTGTCGTGCTCAATGAAATTCCCGGCGCGACACTCTTTGAGCCTGCGCATATCTTCATCAAGCTCCTTCGATGCCCGCCCCGTATTCATCTCGAAGGGGAGGCCGCCTATTCTTTCAATCTGATGGTAAAACAGATTAATGGCTTCCGATGGTTTAAGACCAATCTCTTTGAGCGTCTTTTCCGCATGCTCTTTGAGTTCCGGTTCTATACGCGCTCTTACTACCGCTGTCTTTGCCATGGCGTTACCTCACAGATGCAATGTAGCACTAATGAGCTACAAAAACAATAAACGGGAAAATCGGGGGCATCCGGGATCCGGTCTGGGATTATAGCATCTTGGAAGAAAAAGGGACGCTACCCTTTAACTTGGACTATTCATGAATCGCCGTGATGGTCGCGCCGGACCTTTGTTCGCAACGGATTCCAAGGAAGGAGTGCGTAGCCGCGCATACGGACGACCGACGAGGGATTCGTTGCGGGCAAAGGAACAAGCGAAGGCGCGGCAGTATTTGTGAATAGTCCAAGTTAAGTTCTGCTTACAGCTTGATTTATGTGTATGGTGTGTATAACATCACAACGTGAAGATGTGCGGAACTGATCAAGGCGCTAAAGAAAGCTGGCTGGAAGGTGGTTCGCATTCGAGGAAGCCACCACCAGCTTGCGCACCCTGATCACAGACACACAATAACAGTGCCGCATCCGAAGAAAGATTTGGGCAAAGGTCTGGTTCAGGCGATCCTGAAACAGGCAGGGTTAAAGGAGTAAGACATGCGCTATCCTATTGTTATTGAGCCGGGCGATGATTCCCATGCCTATGGTGTCATTGTACCCGATCTGCCAGGGTGCTTTTCCGCCGGAGATACGCTGGACGAAGCGATTTCAAACGCCAGTGAGGCGATTCTTCTGCATATCGAAGGACTGCTGGAAGCAGGACAATCCGTCCCGGAGGCCAGCCCCATCGAACAGCATCGAAACAATCCGGATTACGCAAACATGTTGTGGGCTATTGCAAGCGTCGATATGGCAAAGATTGATGAAAGAAGCAAACGCATCAACATCACCATGCCGGAACGTATCGTCGCCATGGTGGATACGGCGGCCAAACAAGCAGGGGAAAGCAGGTCGGGATTTTTGGCAAGAGCGGCTATGGAGAGGCTCGCGCATTAAGTCCATTCGAAAAATTTGCAGGGAAAATTGGGGACAGTGTATTCATTTATCATCTGGCCAGACAAAGCAGGCCGATTTTCTTGCGGTTGTTCAGTCCTGTTTGGTTCTCCTTATGCGGCTATTTTCTCTGCCTGAACCGACATATAGCGACCGGCTCGCGCCATCAGGTTGGCTGAGGTTTAGGCTTGATCCATAATTCTGGTTCGCTCTCCCAGTTCATGGTCAAGCATGAACAAGCCGCTCCCGTCGCTTCCAATCAGTTTGAGTTTGTTGATGATTTCCGTGATGGTGGACTCTTCCTCCACCTGCTCGGAGACAAGCCATTGCAACATGGAGTTAGCAGCATGGTCTTTTTCCCGCAGGGATAAATCCACCAATTCATTAATTCGTCGAGTCATAAGTTGCTCATGTCTTAGCCCTGCCTCAAACACATCCAGGAGTGATGCCCAATCAGTCTGAGGCGCATCCACTGCCATCAGAATAACTCTGCCGGCACGGTCGTTGATGTGATCATAAAACCTCACGGCATGATCCAGCTCTTCCTGTGCCTGCAGACGCATCCAGTGAGCGGCCCCGGAAAAATTGGCCCCATTCAGGTAAGCGGCCATGGAAAAGTAAAGGTAAGCAGATTCAAGTTCCGCTTTCAGATGTTGATTCAATGCATCCTGCATCGCCGGACTTAATGCCATAATTATCCTCCTGTTTCAGTCAGTTTGATCGATCCTGCATGATTATCATGGCGGTTCATGAATCATCCAGCCCGGATAATGAGCCAGCCAAGCTCTTCGGGCAAGGTTCGAGTTAGCCAGATAAAAAGATTACGCAGACAAAATGACATAGAAGATAAACAAGCCGTAAAGGCTGGCATTGGTCAGGAGATATCGGGCCTGGAGCCTTCCCGATGAATGCAGCCAGGACAACGATGCCACACCGGCCAATGCCAGTATGATGGATACGGCGGCCGGAGATGTAATCTTCAAATGCCAGGGCATCAGCGTCATGCCCAGGGCAGGAAGTAAAGTCCCCTGAAACACCATGGCACCGGTCAGATTGCCAAAGGCCAGCGTATCCCTTTCTCTGCGAATCCACAGAATTGAATTAATTTTTTCGGGTAATTCCGTAGCAATGGGGACAATCAACAGGGACATAACCAGAGCGGAAATGCCCAGCATATCGCTGATGCCCTCAATACCCTGTACAAACAGTTTTGCCCCCCAAACCAGCAGCACTAATCCAGTTATCAACTGCGAGATAACCGTGAGGTTTCCCGAACCCAGGAATCTGGCGATATAGAGATGATGATCCGCCTCGGTCGCATGCCCGTTCAGAACAAGATCATGGCTGGCGCGAATCGTCCTCAACAAGTATAAGAAATAGACTATACACAGGGAAATAGCGGCCATGACGCGAACCTCATGCCAAGCGGGCGGTAAAATCCCAACCAGAACGGCCAGACCATAGCCAATAAAAAACACCTTCAGATCGCGCCCCAAGCCCGTAGCCTCAGGACTGAGCGGTCTTGACCACCCCCGCTTGTTGCCGGCAAACCAGGCCATCATGCCGAGACTCAGGGTTGCCAGCATGAACGGCGCCCCCAGAATCGCGCCCATGCCCACGGATTGATTCAACTCCAGGGAAGAACCTCCGGCAAGGATGGCCACCACCGGGACAATGGTTTCCGGCATGGCCGTGCCAACAGCTGCAAAAATGGAACCGGTGACGCCCTCGGAAACACCGATCCGCTCGCCCACGATCTCCAGGGCGTTGGTAAACAGCTCGGCCGCCGCAAACACGATAACCAGAGCAAACATGAGCATGGCTATAAACAAGTCTTTTCCCTCTCGGCTCAGCTAGCCTGGACTATGCATGAACGCAGGTAAAGATCCGGTGCCTTAGCTCCGTTGACCAATAATATACTGAAACATGGAGCTGTGTCGTTCGTTCATTTTCCGAATCATACCGGCGATATAGGTCAGCATGTAGGCCACAAAGGAAAAGACAAGATCCGGTTGTAAACGCATCAGGTCAATACAGGCGTCATGGTGTATGGTGTAGGCCACGCAGTCCTCGGTGGCAACGACATCGGCGCTGGCTGGCTCTTGTGTGAGGAAGGTCATTTCTCCAACTACCCCTCCCTCCTTAAGACTGGCAACCTGCACTCGGTCTTTGCCGATATTGTGAAAGACCTCGGCATGTCCGGAACGAAGAATATAGAGCGTCCCGCCCAATTTACCCTGTGTGATGATATTTTTTCCTGCCTGATAGCGAGTGGCTCCCATGTATATCTTCAGACATTCCCGTTCATCCGTAGACAGATCGCGTTTAAAGATCCTGTCCTGCATCCATTCAAAATCGATATTCACCATAGCTTCTCCTTGATGTCTTCTGTGTAAAGCAAAAAAATCGCTTAAGAAATGAGGCTAAATGTACTCCATGGCTGTGACCCGTGCCAGGCAATCCATACGATTTCATCATGCATTGCAGGCTGGATCGCGCTTCGTTACTGTATCACAACAATGGATACACAAGCGTATCTGCTTATTGCAGACTCTGAAAGGCATGCGGATATGCTTTATGTATCAGGAATGTTTGCCCCCGATCCCTTTGTGGTCATCGGCATTGGAGGCCGCTGGCACGGTTTCTTTTCCCCTCTTGAATGGGGCCGGGCGAAAAAGCAGTCCAGACTGGACCAGGTTCATCTCGATACCCCATGGCATGAAAAGGCCGCTGCTCTAGACTGGGAAACCGGCCTGGCCACGATGGCTGCAGCCTTCCTGCGTGACCACGGTGTTAAAGAGGTTGTGGTTCCGTCCGATTTCCCCCTGGCCCATGCCGAACGCCTGCGCGCCCTGAGTTTTAAGATAAAAGTTAGAGAGGGCGCTTTATTCCCGGAGCGGGCCATCAAGTCAGCTTATGAGATTAAATGCCTGCAACATGCGGAGCACATAGCCAGATCCGCCATGAAACAGGCCGAGCGCTTCCTGGCAACTTGCCATATTGGCAATGATGGTATCCTGCTTGATTCTGAAACAGGACGGCGCCTGAAATCAGGCCATCTGCGAGCAAGGGTTGAGTCCCATATCATTACCAGAGGCGCCATTCCGTTCCAGACCATCGTCGCCTGCGGCCGCGAAGGCGCCGATCCACACAATATCGGTTCCGGCTGGTTGAGAGCGGGGCAACCCATCATTGTGGACATCTTCCCCCGAGTACAGGCCACGGGATACTGGGGTGATATGACCCGCAGCTACGTGAAAGGCAAGGCTCCGGAGCCGGTACGAAAGATGTACCAGGCCGTACGCCAGGCACAGGACATCGGCCTTGGCATGGTCAGGGCCGGCGTTGACGGTGCGGCAATTCATACCGCTATCTGCGCCCACTTTGTCTCCAGGGGATTTCCCGGCGGTATCAAACGCGGAAGACAAACTGGTTTTTTCCACGGCACCGGTCATGGCGTCGGCCTTGAGATTCATGAATCGCCACGCATTTCAACTCGCGGTCAGATTCTCGAAGAAGGCAATGTGGTAACCATTGAACCCGGCCTCTATTATCCAGGTATGGGCGGCATCCGGCTTGAGGATATGGTTGTAGTCCACAAGGACGGATGTGACAACCTGACCCGCCACCCCAGGCGCCTGCAGATCCCCTAACCTGCTTTTTCTAGGATAAATCAGCGTGTTACATGCAGCGTTGCCACCATACCATCATGTAACATGCAACGGATTTCATAGGTGCCTGGCCTCTCCAATTTGAAGGTAAAGGATGTGCCTGGCTTCTCCAGATAATCGCTGACCATAGTCCTTTTCATGTTGCCTATATCCTTCCCGGCAATTGCGGATGGAATCATCAGCGCAAATGATATGATCTCACCCAGTCCACCACCGGGCAACTGACGTGTCACCCGCGACTTGTGGTCAAAAGGATCCTTGTTCTCCACTCGAATTAACTGTCCGGCATGCACGGTCTGTTCTTCCGGACTGTACTCGATGTCTTCCTCCGTAAGGGTCGCAACAGCCCCGGCTACCTTACCCTCGTCATGCCCATCATGCGCCCATGCACTGGAAGACAAACCGAAAGCCATGATTCCCGCACTAAAATAAGCTCCAAACTTTATTCGATTCATATTATTCTACCTACATCATTGTTGTTGTCATTTTGATTAAGAAAAGGGCTGGCCACCGAGTATGAAGTGAGGAGAAAAAAGCCCAGGCGGCCACATGCGTATTACCCGCTCATCAACTCGCCGGGTAAGAAATCGTTATTTCGATGTCTCTCATTTACGGCACAAGCCGAAATTCTGAATGAAAACATCAGCAAGCAACCAGCCTTCATCCCGGATCCAGCAATGACAGAGCCAGCTGAGAATGCCGCCATATGCGAGATGAGCGATGTAAACAGTCAACGGCATCGTTGGCATCTCCTTGCCCATAAAACCGATGCCCAGCGCATCTACGGGGGGACTCATCAGAAAAACGGTGCCAATGATCACGCCATACGCAACGCCCCAGAAAACTGTTTTTCTACCCAGGAAAACGGCGAAGATGATACCGAATGAAGCGCCATTCCAGTAATGGTAAGCATACCCCAGAAAGTCCGAAAACGGTGATGGTCCCATCATGAATTGGTCGGTCAGCAGCACCCCCATCAACCTCGGTAGATCACCGGGCATGCCCCCGTGGTGAAAACTGTACATACGCACAACCTCCAACCCCATGGTGGCAACAATCCCTGCCACAGCGCCTGCCAACACCCTGTTGACCAACCGCACATAACCACGCGCCTGCGCAAACAGGAAAGTAATCAACAAAACAGCAATGGCGGGGAGCAGCAGCCAGAGACCCATCACATTCATATCTGCAATACCCGCCTGAGCAGCTACGAAAATGTTAGGAGATACGCCTGCTGATGCAAGAATTAGCAGGCTTGTGAACAATTCCCCCCTGAATTCAAACGTAAACACAGATCTCGACGGCGCTGTTTCCAAGGTGTTGGAGTGTGAAGACATTCTCCGCCCGCCAACCTCCGGTTTCTTACATCCCGCCCAGCATACCCGTCATCTTCTTCAGCTTGCCATCCAGCATACCAGCCACTTTATTGATCTTGGGATTATGGTACACGGAGAGAATTCGTGACGGCGGCACATACGCCACCATGGTTGACCCATTCGCGGCCTTATAGATGTTGATGCGGACGGGAACAGCGATGCCCGCGCCGGAATTGGCCGAGAACAGTTTCTTACCCACCGTGGCGTTCCCCACGAAAATGCTTTCAGATTCAATGGTCAGACCCACCATGGACATCACTTTTCCCTGATGAAGTTTGCCCATCACCATCATGCCATTTTTATGTACCATGCCCTTGAGTTTGGCAACCACATCGGACACCGAACCCGAGGCCTTTACCTGTACGACCAGACCTGATCCGGCTTGAGCTACGGAAGGCAGACTTGTCAACATACCTGCAGACAACATCAGCACTGCCCATGTCATTGTTGATAATTTCTTTCTCATACTATTCCTCCTGTATTTTGTGAAACCCCGCCAGCCACCTGTAAAGACATGATGAGCATGGCAGCATCGTACAGTCGAAAAGGAGGAGAAAACCTTACAAACTGGTATAACCCATCTGTTGTCGAACGATTGCAATGTGTTCACCAACGTTCCTCATTATGTTTCTTTCTCCGTAGAGCGATTCAATGCTTTTCCCTTCGTCCGGCGAATGGCCAGGAATTCAAGCCCGATGGCTAGGCAAAAGCCAAGGATCGGCAGGATATAGACGGCCAGTGATGGCGATTCCTCAAGCAGAACAAAATACCAGGATGAAACCGTGCGACGCAATCCAAATTCTGCATTGGCGCCATTCCATACATTGACGGCCAGAGGAATCAGGCGTCCGGTCTCCAACTGAACATCCCCGGTATCCTTCGTGCGCAGGGAGCGTTTAAGGACTACAGTCCAACGGCCATCATCAAATACGCCCCTGCCCTGCGCCTGCTGACCAGGTGCAGGCTGAATCCTGGGAACGGCTTTGTATCCCGCTGCATTTTCCTCGCGCACGGGGTGGTCTTCGTCATCCTCCTGCCAATCCGCTCGCCAGTACCATAGATTTACCGGATGAGCGCTATCCCCCTGCACCATGTGAGGCATGATCGGGCCATCGGGTATGTGAACAGGCCATTGCACCATCACGCCATCCGGCAAATCCTCCATGCGCTCGTCGGCGGGATAGAGAACTGGGTAGGTCTGTCCGAATTTGGCCGCCAGCAAAGCCTTCTTTTCAGGACTCGGCTCATAGTCGGTATTTTCAGTTCGATCATCCCATTGCAACCACAGTGCCATTTCCTTATCGTTGTACAGGGCCTTGATGCGCACCAGATCCACATCCGGATTCTCGTTTCTGGGTGCAACATGCACCTGCCCCGTCAATTCCACATCCAGCGCGGAAACGTCCTTCCAGATGTCCGCTCCGGGATCAAGCGGCAAGGCCTGCTTAATCCTTACGGCTCGGATCACCGCCTGTCCCGCCCCCTGTTTCGGTTGCTGCAATGACTTCACATAGTGCACCAAATCCCAGCGCTCGGTCTCCGAAAGCTTGTCCAGCGGCACCGTAGGCGGACTCATGGGCGTACCGTTAAGCCCCGTAGACAAGCGGGTATAAATCTCCTTCGCCGTATTGCCGCCCTTGTATCGCCAGGGCTCTGTCAGGTTGCGCGGCATAACGGGATCGCCCCGCGCATCCACCAGGAAGCCCTCAACATCGACAAAGGAACCGTTGCCCCTGCCGTTTTCACCATGGCAATTCAGACATTGTCCCTTGCCGTGAAATAGGGCCTTGCCGCGCGCAATACTTTCCTTTGACGCAGGCGGCTCTTCCCCAATAGAAACGGGCCGCGGATGCGCGCCGGTAAATTTCTTCGAAAAGGTCTTGATGTAATGCAAAACCGCCCAGCGTTCATCTTCCGTCAACCGATGCTTCCACGCCGGCATGGCCGTGCCCGGTATGCCCCGGCTGATGGTGCGATACAGATCCGCATCCGTCGGTAGTTCCCCGAAGCCTGTGCTGCGCAATTTGAAATGGGCCTGGGTGAAATCGCGGGGCCGGGGATTCAGGGTATTGGCCACGGGCCCATTGCCGCCGCCGCCAAGACCATGGCAGGGCCAGCAATAGTGCTGGTAAACAAGCTTGCCCTGACGCAGCACTTCCGGCGTTGAGGCGATTTGCCTGGTTGATTGCTCATCGGCCAAAGTGGGCCCGTGACTCACGTCCTGTTCGCCGCCGAAACCCGACAGCATCAGCAATGCCCATACCCCAAACAGTCCCTTGATGACTGGATTGCGCGGATATTTCATTCCAGATGCTCGGTCACACGCGGTTCCACGCCCGCCGTATCGTATTCAGCAAGGATTATTTTCCATATTTGCGCATCGGTTAGCTCATGTTTCCATGTCGGCATCACCGAATTCCACGGTGTGGACTCCGTGGGAAGACCCCGGCCGCCCTCCTTTACGCGCCAGAAAGCGTAGGACTCCACGACCGTAGCCAATGTCCCGGGATCGGAAAAGTTGATCGGCCGCAGGCGAAACCCCCCCGCCATAGGACCATTGCCATCGGCCTTGGAACCATGACAGGGACGGCAGTTCATCTGATACAGAGCCCGGCCTTCCTGCAAGATCTTCTGCTGTAGTTTCTTTTTACCTTCAGCCAGCGATACATTGCTCAAACCCGCCTTTTTTATGTAAGCCCGTACCATGGCTTCGTTGGGATTGCGGAAAGGATTGACCAGGTTCTCAAACCGGCCGGGAATGGTCGGATGCTGGATTCTCAGTCCCGTTGGGGTTTTCACCTGAGTGGATGCAACGGAAAAGGCGGCCCAGCCAATCAACAAGGGAATGGCAGCGAGAACAAGCAGGCGCAGAGCCTGCTGCAATCCGCCCGCATAACCTCGCAGAAAACGCATAATCGGAGATAGAAAGGCATCAATATTTTCCCGGCTCGTGGTAATGTGAATGGCGAGTCCCAGTGCGGCTACGGAGAAATACATCACGGCCAGCGTGGCCGGAACATAGAGGGGGTGCGAGCCGCCCATAATCCACATCGAGCCATAGGGAATAACGAACCGAATCAGCACATAAATCCCGAGCAGGATTGAAACCGACCAGAGCAGAAGATTCTTACGCTGCATATCCCACCTCCCGACCCGGTGCAACCAAAACCAAACAGGCTTGAAGCACGAAGATTGTGGTGAAACATTTTGTGTGTTCCATTCTGGCTTCCATGGGGAAGAGATTAATAGATCGCATGCCTAGCTCAGCGTCAGCACAAAGGCCAGGATGTTTTGAAACTCATCCACAGTCAGCACGTCGCGGAAGTTTCCGGGCATGGTCGAGGTCTTTTGCGCCGCCATGCGGCGGATATCCGATTTAGCGATGTGGTGGAGGGTTCCCTGTTTATCAATGATCTCAACAAAATCAAGGGTTTCCTTTCGCTTCATGCCGGCAATGAATTGCATATGCTTCGTCACCACCAGATAGGATTCAAAACCGGATGCAATCACCTTGCTCGGCTCAAGGATGGATTCAGTAATAAAGCGCGCGTCGCGGGTGGCGGCGACATGCGTCAGTTCCGGCCCGACATGCCCCCCCTGCTTGCCCACCGTATGACACTTGATGCATACCACTTTACCGTGGGTGTCAAAGAATAGAGCCTTGCCTTTCTTTGGATCTCCAGGGAAATAGGGTCGCCAGGAGCTCACCGTGTTTTTTTGCTTTCCCACCGCCCGCTTCAGTGCGGCATAGAAACGGCTGCTCTTCAGCGCCGCCACATCCACCGTACCGCCCAGCGACTGAAAATAGGTGTCAATGGCCAGAATCTCCTCCGGTTTGAGGCCAATCGGAGGCTTCCACACCGTTGGCATTTCATTCTTGTAGCCCTTGACGACATAGGCGCCCGGATTGAAATGGCTCTCCATGAGATAATCAGCCGGCGTATAGGGCTTGCCGGTCTGGGCCGT
>CAZQZF010000044.1:0-11864 GCA_964597745.1 uncultured Zetaproteobacteria bacterium | reverse complement strand
GATCAGGAGTTGCCTGTTCGCCTGTTTGGTACCTACCGTCCACAGTCGAAGGATGGCCATGAGACAATGAGGATTGGGCTGCGGCAATTCCGTAAGAGTGGAGGTATCGCGGCTGGATGCTGGTCTTACCATTTGTGGGTGAGACAGGCGATTACCCGACTCAGCTAGGTAAACAGGGTTAGCGAAGTCCCGCCAGTTCCTGCAATAAATGCCAGTTGTCCAGTCGTTCCTGCCGGGCGATCTGCAAGTCTTCGGATGGATTCCCCTGTTTGTCAAACTGTTTGGCAAAACGGCCTTCCGTACGGGCGAAGGCTATAAAATCCACTACATCGCCCTTGGCTGTTACATACCAGTCCTTGCCGCGGGCCGGATTGCCCTGAAGGCTCAGTCGTTCAGCAAGCAGTTCACCCTTGCGCGGATCATGTATCAGCAGTGGAAAAGCGCGCGAATCCACCGCCAGCTTGGCCTGCCTGACCGACGCATCATCACCAATACCGTGTTCAGGCTGACAGGGCGTATAGACATTGATGATGGCGGGGCCGGGGTATTCATTGGCGGCTATAATGGCCCGGTAAAAGTGGTTGACATGCGCGGCCGTGGTCTGGGCGACGAATACATTCGGATGCATCAGGGCGATATGGGCGATCTCCTTACGCCTTTCCGACTTGCCATGTTGCTCCTTTCCGATGATCGACATCTTGGCGTCCTGCGAGGTGAAGGTTGAGGTTGAGCTTTGCCCTCCGGTATTGGAGTAGACCTGCGTATCCAGGATCAGCACATTGATGTCCATGCCGCTCATCATCAGGCGCGACAGGGCTTGAAAACCGATGTCCAGCATGGCCCCGTCGCCGCCGAATACCCAGAGCCGCTTATCCTGCATACCCAAGGCATCCCAGCGGCCACGGATTCCCAGAGCTACCGCCGGAGCATTCTCAAACAGGGAATTAGTCCAGGGAACCAGATAGGGATTGTAGGGATAGGTGGATCCATAAACGGAATTGCAGCCGGTTGCGGCCACAATACCCATGCTCTGCTTGCCATGCACAAATGAGGTGGCCGCCAGCATCATGCGAATGGCCGTGACCTCGCCGCAACCCATACAGGAGCCGGCCCCTCCCACATACAGGAAAGAGGATTCAGCTAGCATCATGTCCGCCAGCACCTTTTCCTGGATGTATTCAGGCGGCGTATCGGGCAGTCGCCGGTAAATGGCGGTAGATGCCCGATGTCCCTCCATTAGATCATCGGTCTTCTCCTGCATGGTCAGGGCATCGTGGGTGCCACAGGCAGTGACGCATTCCCCGCAGCCCTTACACTTGGAAGGATCAACCACCAGCATGAACAGACCACCCTCATTTCCTTTCTTTTTCGGTACCTTGAAGTATTTGGTGGTCTCCGCAAAGCAGGATTCAATAAAGGGGCCTTGCTTATCCTCATGCAGTTCTTTTCTTAGCTTTTCATGCTCTGACTCAGGAACCACTTTGGCAATAATGGCTGTATCCGGGCACTGGGTGACGCACTCCATACAGCCGACGCATTTCCCGGCATCAAGCAACGGGATCTCCGGTGAGATGGTGGAAAAGTCCCGATAGGCCGCAGTTCCGGGTGGAATCCAGCTCAGGGCGGTCCCAACATCTGCCGGCAGGTCCCGATCGGCGCCACCCTCTTCGTAGGCCTGGACGATGGTATCCGCAAATGAATCAATCTCGAAAAAACCGCTGACAAACCGGTCAAAAGACTGATCGTCCCTCTTTTTCTGTTTCACATCAGACATCCTGTGCTTCCTGTGGTTCTTTCAACAGGTGCATATCCAGTTGGCGTACCTGGCTGTAACCGCGGATTGCCGCCTGCAGGTTTGCCTCAACAACCTTTTCACCCCGGCGGCCAAAGTATTTGGTCAGCGCCTTTTTGACTCCATCGAACAGTTTCTCATCCGATATGCCCTTGTCCCTTACAAACGGGGCCAGACGCAGAAAGACGCCCAGCAGGACGATGCCCTGCATCCGCATGACAAGATCATCGCTGACGGCCTCCTCTCTGGCAATCTGTACCGTATCCAGATAATAAACACGTATTTCGTCTTTCAGAATCGCCTCGCGGGCCTGGAACGGAATGTGGTTCCAGACCTCGGCCTCATCGGCATGGTGGCTCTGCAGGAAGATGGCGCCGCCGGGAACCAGACCATACAGTGGATTCGTTGCGCGAAAGGCGTTGACATTATTCAGTGCGACGATATCGACGTACTTAAGCTCGCAGTGCTGCTTGATTTTCCGGGGCGAGGCAGTCAGATAATAGGTGGTCGGAAGGCCCTTTTTCTCTGACCCGTATTTCGGGAATGCCTGCACGAACAGTCCGAAGATACTGGCCGTCAGGGAGGCAATGACCTTGTTGGTGGTCACCGAGCCATAACCCCCGATTGAGTGCCCGCGCATGGAAAACGTGCCAGCCGGGCGCACATCCGGGTTGACACGGCGTGGAAGTGATGTCTCATGACTGATTCCGAGCGAGAAAAACCTATTACCGCCGGATCGCATATTTTCAACGGCTGCCACCAGATCACCGACGCGCGTATCCCGGCTGCCAAGGCCAAATACGCCTGAAAAAATTCTGGGGATGGCCTTGATGCCTGGAAAGCCCGCATGACCGCAGGCGGCATCCGCGAAACTGGCCTTGATCTGACAAGTCAATGGGTTGTCTTTGGCCAGAGGATCATCCAGTCGCTCGATGACCGCGATATCGTGGCAATTCCGAAGGGCTCGGACAATCTCCACGGCCGGGAATGGCCTGAATGCAGTGATATTCAACAGTCCAACCTTCCAACCCTTTTCCCGCCGCATCCAGTCCACGGCGTCAATGGCCGTATCCATGACTGAGCCCATGCCGACAATGGCAAATTCAGCATCTTCAAGGCGGTAGGCATCCACCATATTGTAGCGTCGGCCGGTAAGCTGGAAAAATTCGTCGAATGCTTCATTCAAATGTCCGGGCACCTGATCATAAAAGAAACGTTGAGCAACCTTGCCCTTCATATAGGCATCCTGGTTTTGCACCACTCCCGTCATCAATGGCTGCGCCGGGTCAAACAGGGATGCCAGTTTCTCCTGTGGACGGCCAATATAGTCAGCCATCATTTCAGGCTCACAGAGGATGACGCTTTCGATGGTATGCGTGGTAATGAAACCGTCCTGGACATTGAAGAACGGGGTCAGCGAGGCCTCGGCGGCGCGCCTGCTGATCAACGCCAGGTCTTGCGTCTCCTGTGCATTCCTGGCAAACAGCATACCCCAGCCACAATCGGCAACACCCATAATGTCATCATGTCCGGCATGGATGCAAAGGCCCTGCGAGGTCAGGGTGCGAGCGCCGATATGGAATACCAGAGGCAGGCGTTTGCCGGCGATGGGTAGCAGGGCCTCCTTCATCAGGATCAACCCCTGGGAACTGGTGAAGTTCGTTCCCCTGCCTCCGGCCAGGGCAAAGCCTTCGGAGGCCGAGCACGAACTGTGCTCGGATTCGGGCTCGATGAAGAATAGTTTTTCGCCCCAGCAATTCCTCTTGCCATTGGCGACGGCCATTTGAAAGCCAACGCCCATATTGGTTGTCGGGGTGATGGGATAGGAACAGGCGCCTTGGCCAATGTGAGTTTCTACCCATACAATCGTCTCGGATCCATCCGCTGTTGCAGATATGCCGGGATATGGACAATTCTGTTTTTTATCGTTCATTGAGGAAAGAATAACCAAAAATTTCGGTCAGGAACACCATTTATCTGTCTTCGCCTATTTACAGGTTCATCTGTTTCAACCAGTTCTCCAGGAAATGGATGTTGAAGCGGCCCTCCTGAAATGCCGGGTTGGCCAGCAGTCGCTGGTGCAGGTCCTTATTGGTTTGCACGCCGCTGACCACCAGTTCATCCATGGCTTGTTGCATTGTACGGATGGCCTGGGGCCTGTCTGAACCCTGAACAATGATTTTTCCGATCATGGAATCATAGTAAGGCGTGATGGTATAGCCGGAATACACGGCGGACTCCACCCGTACGTTACGACCGCCGGGGGGATGATACAGTTCGATTGTGCCGGGTGAGGGAGTGAACTTGTATGGATGCTCGGCATTGATTCGGCATTCTATGGCGTGTCCCCGCATGTGGATATCCGCCTGAGAAAAGGGAAGGCGCTCACCAGCTGCGGTTCGAATCTGCCATTCAATCAGGTCAATACCGGTGATGGTTTCCGTAACCGGGTGTTCGACCTGGATGCGTGTATTCATTTCGATGAAATAGAAGCTTTTATCCGGATTGACAAGGAACTCCACTGTACCGACGCCAACGTAATTCACGGCTTTGGCGGCAGTTACGCCCGCCCGGCAAATTATCTCGCGCGTTTCCTGATCCAGAAACGGGCTCGGCGCTTCCTCAAGCACCTTCTGATTTTTGCGCTGCATGGAACATTCACGCTCAAACAGGTGAACCACATTACCGAACCTGTCGGCCAGAACCTGTACTTCGATATGCCTTGGTTTTTCAAGATATTTCTCGATATAAACAGTATCATCACCAAAGGCAGCCGCAGCTTCCGACTGAGCCATCATAAAGGCGCTGATCATGGCTGCCTCACTGTGTACAATCTTCATGCCACGACCGCCGCCACCGGCTGCCGCCTTGACGATGACAGGAAAGCCGATGTCTTTGGAAGACTGTTTGGCGTCATCCACGGATGCAATGGCATTATCGGATCCCGGTACAGTGGGTACGCCGGCTGCCCGCATTCTGTTTTTCGCGATCACTTTGTCACCCATGGCCCGCATGGCCGCTGGCGGTGGGCCAATCCAGGCTAGATCCGTTTCAATGCATATTTCAGCAAAATCAGCGTTCTCAGCCAGGAACCCATAGCCGGGATGGATGGCTTCGGCATCGCTGACTTCCGCCGCCGCCATGATGGCAGGCATGTTCAGGTAGGACTTTGCCGCGGGGGGAGGCCCGATGCAGATTGCCATATCGGCCAGACGCGTAGGCATGGCATCACGGTCGGCCTCCGAATAGATGATCACGGATTCGATGCAAAGGTCATGGCAGGCGCGGATAATCCGGACGGCAATCTCACCGCGATTGGCAATAAGGATTCGTTGAAACATTTCTATCTAATCTATCCCGGACTATGCGGGAATGATGACAAACAGGGCTTGGCCATATTCAACCGGGGCGGCGTTCTTCACCATGATCTTTTCAATCAGGCCATCATATTCCGATTCTATTTCATTCATCAATTTCATGGCTTCAATGATACACAGCGTATCACCTTTTTTTACCTTCGAGCCTTCGTGAACAAAGGGGTCGGCCTCGGGTGAGGGCGACCGGTAAAACGTGCCCACCATGGGCGAATGCAAGACATGTTCAGCATGCTCCAACTCAGGCTGAACCGCTTGGGATGGTTTGGCCACCGGGGTGGGTGCAGTGACAACCTGTTGTAGTGTGGGCATGATTTGTGACCCGGTATTGCGGCAAATACGAACAGTCTGCCCGCCTTCAGACACCTCTATTTCACTAACGTCGGTGCTTTGTATTAAGCGAATCAGTTTACGAATCTGGGAAATATCCACATCTATCTCCTGTTATTTTGGTTATAGTCTGCGCAAGTGGTCGGCCAGACCGCGCAGGGCAAGCAGATAGGATTTTACTCCAAAACCGGCAACCACGCCCACTGCGCAATCGGCAAGCAGGGATTGATGACGAAATTCTTCCCGCCGGTAAATATTGGACAAATGCAGTTCCACAAACGGTATCTGGCAGGCCAGAAACGCATCGCGCAATGCAATACTGGTATGGGTGAAGGCAGCGGGATTGATAACGATACCATCAAGATGGTCCGTTCGGGCCTGATGGACGCGTTCCACCAGTTCACCCTCATGATTACTTTGAAAGGTCGTCACTTCCAGTCCCAGATGATCGCCAAGTTGAACCAGCTCCTCATTGATCGTATTAAGGCCGGTTTGACCATATTGCTCGGGCTCACGTTCACCGAGCAGATTCAGATTGGGTCCGTGCATGACCAGAATGCGCAGAGGATTCATGTTCCCTCTCCCCAGGCCTGCCTTAATTCCAGAATCTGCGGGTCAACGGATTTCTCCGGCGCAATCATTTGATCCAGCATGGAACGGGCTAAATTCCTGTCGCCCTGCTGCCAGAGCAATTTGGCAAGGGCAAGAGAAGTGGCGGGTTGTCGGGATTGATCAATCCCCTCAGATTCATACAAATCTACGGCATTTCTGAAGGCCTTCAACGCCTGTTCATGCTCGCCCATGGCCTGCATGACCCTGCCAAGCAGTTGCCAGGCCCTGGATTCCATGGGAGCAAACTCCAGAATTTGCTGTAACTCCGCCCTGGCCTGTTGATAGTCTTTCCGATGAAAATCGTGCGCGGCATTTTCAAGACCTTTGCGAACGCCTGGCCAGTTTGTAGGGTTGGGAGATGGTGATGAGACCAAGTTCATAAACCCAACGCTACGTCTATGCGAAAATTGGGTCAATATGAATAAAAATGGACAAAAAATTGCAAAAAACTATAAAAGAACGAGCTAAACTTATCGTTGGATATTTCCAGGCAATACCTGAGACAGGCCTGGAATGGTGAGACGCATCCACCTCAATGGAGAGTCCCGGACAGTTCAGGCCACGACTATTTCGGAACTGCTTCGGGAAATCGGGTTGCAGATGCGGCTGGTGGCAGTGGAACGCAATCTCGAAGTGGTGCCACGAAGCCAGTATGATAGGGCCATTCTGGAAGATGGCGACTGTATTGAAGTTGTGCATATGATTGGCGGCGGATAAGAAATTTTCAGGCCATGCAATGGAGAGAAGTATATGACGGAAGATGTTTTAAAAATTGGAAGCTACTCTTTCAAATCCCGCCTCATCATTGGTTCGGGAAAATACAAGGATTTTCCAACTACAAGGGACGCAAGCGAAGCAGCGGAGGCTGAGTTGATCACGGTGGCGGTCCGGCGTGTGAACATCACCGATCCCGGCAAGGAAAATCTGCTGGATTATATCAATCCGGGGAAGTTCACCATCCTGCCCAATACAGCCGGTTGCTACACGGCCGAGGATACCGTTCGCACCCTGCGACTGGCCCGAGAGGCCGGGGGCTGGAATCTGGTCAAGCTGGAGGTGCTGGGCGATCCGGACACATTGTATCCGAACGTCCTGGAAACCATCAAGGCGGCAAAAATTCTTGTCAGTGAGGGTTTTGAAGCCATGGCCTATACAAATGATGACCCGATTGTGGCGAAGCAACTGGAAGATATCGGTTGTGTTGCCGTGATGCCTTTGGGAAATCCCATTGGGTCCGGACGAGGACTCGCCAACCCGTTCAATATCCGCATCATTAAGGAGCGGGCAAAGGTGCCGATTGTCGTGGATGCAGGAATTGGCACGGCTTCCGATGCGGCCAAGGCGATGGAGCTTGGCGCGGATGCGGTGCTGATCAATACGGCGATTGCCGAGGCGAATGATCCTGTACAGATGGCCGTGGCCATGAAGCTGGCTGTACGCGCTGGCCGCACTGCCTGCCTTGCCGGTCGTATGCCAAAGCGCGCTTTCGCCTCGGCCTCTTCACCCACGGAGGGTTATTTCTGGGACTAAGTGGCTCAACTGAGGATTCTAGGATAATTAGGCGCAGATCAACACAGATAAATCTTGCGCTGATCTGCGTCAAAAAAGGGTTTGTTAATCATGGTTGAATTGAAAAATGATCGATTTTTACGGGCTTGCCTGAGGCAGGATGTTGATCGTACGCCGGTGTGGATGATGCGTCAGGCCGGGCGATATTTGCCTGAGTATCGTGCGACAAGAGAACGCGCCGGCGGTTTCTTGAACCTGTGCAAAACACCTGAACTGGCCTGCGAGGTTTCGTTACAGCCGGTGGAACTGGTTGGCGTTGATGCCGCCATTATGTTTTCGGATATCCTTGTGGTGCCTGAAGCGATGGGGATGGAACTCAGCTTTGGCCTGGGCGAAGGACCTAAATTCGCGCAACCGGTTCGATGCCGATCTGATGTTGAGAAATTGCCCGTTCCCGATCCTGAGGATGAACTCGGGTATGTCATGTCTGCGATTCGGTTGATTTGCGAGGGGTTAGCCGGCCGGGTGCCTCTGATTGGATTTGCGGGAAGCCCCTGGACGCTGGCAACCTATATGGTCGAGGGCGGCGGTTCGAAAAATTTCTCCAAGGTCAAGAAAATGGCCTTTGATGATCCGGCCACCATGCATCTCCTGCTCGAAAAACTGGCGGATTCGGTGGCGGCCTATCTCAATGCCCAGATTGCCAATGGGGTGCAGGCCGTGCAGATCTTCGACACATGGGGCGGCGTTCTTACCACGCGCGACTACAACGAATTCTCACTGCAATACATGCAACGCATCATTGAGCAGCTGACTCGCGAACGTGAAGGCCGTCCAGTACCGGTCATTCTGTACACCAAGGGGGGGATGGGATGGCTTGAAATGATCGCTGCCACTGGTTGCGATGTCGTCGGGCTGGACTGGACTGTGGATATTGATAAGGCGCGCCGTCGTATCGGTCACCGCGTAGCACTACAGGGGAATATGGACCCGTGTATACTGTATGCCTCCAAAGGGCGGATCCGCCAGGAGGTGCGGGATATTCTGTCCCGGTTCGGATCGGGCAATGGCCATGTTTTCAACCTTGGCCATGGCATTACGCCCGATGTTCCGCCAGTGAATGCCCGGGCCTTTATCCAGGCCGTGAAGGAAGAATCCGCACGTTATCATGAATAATAAGCGCTGGCGTTTTCACCGATGAAAAAAGAAAGGATGATCGCGCTTGAAACAAAGGTCTCCTATCAGGAACATACGATTCAGGAGTTGAATGATGTCCTTATCAATCAACTGAAGCGGATCGATGTACTGGAGAATCAGCTGAACCGTATTCGGGAACATCTAAAGGCAATCCCTCTTTCCGAATTCGCCCGCCCCGAGGATGAACCCCCGCCACCTCATTATTAGTCGAGCAGTTCATTCATTACTGAATTTCCATGCCTTGCAGCATAAATCCTCTTGAAGATACCGCCGATTATGGGCTGAAAGGGGATGTAAATTGATCACTTGACTGATCATCAAACAGGAGCATGGGCAGGTCTTGTTTTGTGGATTCCTCAGAAGAAAACAGGAGCGCCGTTTTCTTTTTGATTACCGAGGGGGATGTCATGCATCGCGATGCAGGAAGACCATGGTCAGGTCGTCATCCCTGGCTGGCTCACCGAACCGTTTCAGATCCCTCATTAATTGATCCGGCAACAGGTCTGTTTCAACCAAACGATGTTGATGCACCCATTCAGTGATCCGTTGCATACCATAAAATATGTCTCTGTTCCTGCGGGAACTCATCTCCGTAAGACCATCGGAAAAAACAGCCAGAAGGTCGCCGTTTCCCAGTTCCTGCTCATTGATCTCCAGGGTTAGTTCAGGAAGGAAGCCCAGGGGCGGACCCTTGGCCTCCAGCAACACAGTGCCGGTTTTCGTGGATAGAACCGCGGGTGGATGTCCGGCATTCGTCCAGCGCACACTGGAAGACCGAGGGCTGACCTCCGCGATAAAGGCTGTAACAAATCGGCCGCGCTTCATTACACGATGCAGGGCCTGATTCATAAATGACGGTATCTGCTCAAACGAGTGCCCCGAGCTTGAAAGGGTGTTCAGCATGGCGTGCAGATTCGAAACTGTCAGAGCGGCCGGATACCCTTTGCCCGAGACATCAGCCACCACGAGCCACAGACGTCCATCGGGTAATGCGATAAAATCATAATAATCCCCGCCGACTTCATGACAGCTTTTCTGAATGGCATGAAAAGAGTAGCCGGAAACATCGGGTACTGTTGGCGGCAGGAGGCCCTCCTGAATTTCGGCGGCGATATGTAAACTGTCCTTCAGGTCCGCGCGTTCCCGCAGGCCCTCCAGCGCTGTATTCAGACTTCTGGCCATTATGCCGGTTTCATCATCGCTCAGGATGGCTACCCGGTTATTAAATTCCCCCCGCTTGATGGATTGCACTCCCCATTCAAGTTCACCAAAGACCATCTTCAGGAGTTGGCTCATGGTATGTACCAGATAGGAGCCGATAATCATTACACCAAAAAACATGATGGTCATCTGCGCCAAGATAATCTTTTGATCGCCGGGGTCGTGCAGCCCCTTGCCAAGGAAGAAAAAGAGCGCCATCAGGGCAATGGGGATAATACTGGTCAGTAAAAAAAGCAGCCAGGGCCGCCTGATCACGCTGATGAGGACGTCGTTGCTTCCCGCCTTATCCAGATTGCCTGAAAAAATTCCAAAATCACTCAATTTCTTTCGGAGCCGCATGGTAAACATCAACGTCTGGGCAATCCCCAGTGCCGTTGACGCCAGGGTAAACGCAAAATAGGACATCATTCCGGTTGCAATAAACAGACGCATGGTCGAATCCTTCAGGGGACCGGAGCCGAACGGGATCATCGTCAGGATGATGTAGCTTGCGAACAGCGTGCCAATCAGAAGAAAAGCCTTGGCAATTCTGTAAGGCAGTCGGGAGATTGCCGTCTGAAGCAGCTGGGGGCGGGCAATGAGCCCCGTGGACCATCGCTTCATGATCGACGCAATTGGTTCATAGGCCCAGAGAGCGCCAAGAGAGAAAGTGATAAGATAAATGGAAAAGTCCGTAGCCACGATCATCAAATAGCCGGGTCCGGCATTCCAACCACCGCCACTGATGAGATTGCCAATGGGCCCGGCCAGATAAATGAGCATGACCGGCCACAGGTTGGAGATAAAAACCATTCGAGATGCGCCTGCCGGTGGCCGATAGTCTGGCTGCAATTGAGTAGGCATGGCAGAAATCATACTGACCGGATGAGTCTCCGTCATGTTTTTCTCGCCCATGGGATGGCCCACAACGCTGATTTTTGTGATGGACGCCGTCTGTTCAGCGGCAACGGGCTATTTCGGTATGCTTATGCTTGTCAATCAAGGGTGAATCCCCCATCCTTGGCGCGCTTGAAATTCTGGCCAAGATAAATCGCGGCTAAAACGGGCAATCATCATAATGGAGGAGAGACCATGTCTACGGGTCTAATAATCGCACTTGTTTGTTCATTAGGAGGCATCGCCTACGGGATTCTGTCCAGTTTCAGTATCCTCGCCAAACCTGCGGGCAACGATGAGATGCAACGCATCAGCAGCGCCATTCGCGAAGGCGCAATCGCCTATCTAACCCGTCAATACATTACTATTTCGCTGGTTGGCGTAGTCTTGTTTATCGTGATTTTCTTTACGCTGGACTCCACCACGGCCATCGGTTTCGCGCTCGGCTCAATTCTCTCGGGTCTGGCGGGATTTGTTGGCATGCATATCTCGGTGCGTTCAAACGTGCGTACCGCGGAAGCTGCCAGACAAGGGATTAATCCTGCGCTCAAGATTGCTTTCAAAGGCGGATCGGTGACCGGTATGCTGGTGGTGGGGCTGGGCTTGTTGGGCGTCTCCACTTTTTACGCCATCTTGCTGAAAATGGGAGTTGACAACCCGGTCCATCCGCTGGTCGGGCTCGCCTTTGGCGGTTCTTTAATCTCAATTTTCGCCCGCCTGGGCGGCGGCATTTTTACCAAGGCCGCCGATGTGGGCGCCGACCTGGTGGGCAAGGTCGAGGCCGGGATTCCCGAAGATGATCCCCGCCACCCCGCCGTGATTGCCGACAATGTCGGTGACAACGTTGGGCATTGCGCCGGCGTGGCCGCTGATTTGTTCGGGCCCTATGCGGTGGCGGTTGTCGCCACCATGCACTTGGGCGCAGTGACAGTTCACGGCCACTAGTCGAGCAC
>CAZQZF010000043.1:0-11970 GCA_964597745.1 uncultured Zetaproteobacteria bacterium | reverse complement strand
GCCGTATAGCGTGTGAAACCATCATCAATCGCCCTCTTTCCCGCTTCGCAGGCGGCCTTTGGCGTATTGAAATCCGGTTCGCCAACGGAGAGCGAGATGATGTCACGCCCCAGGGCGCGAAGCTCGGCGGCCCTGGCGGTAATGGTTAGTGTGGCTGAGGGTTTAACTTTCTGAATACGATTAGACAATTCTATCATGCCGCTGATGCTGACATGCGCCGTGGTCTGTTCAAGCTGCAATCCGTAAGTGCACGGGCTCGGGCTACATCTTTTATGTTCAATAAGCTAATCTTTCCGCTCGATTCATAAAATATTTCTTATCAAGGGATTTACCATGACATGCATCAAAGGGTTTGTAATCATCGCTATTTTAGGCGTCAGTACCGGTTTCGCGCTAATCTATTCAGGAGTCCTCAACGTAGCCGCAACCAATCCGCATAGCGCCTTGACTGATTGGGTATTAAGCACCGCTTCGGATAACTCGATACGCTATCATGCGAAGGATATCGAAGCGCCAGCCGTGGATGATCAGACGATGGTGACCAGGGGGTTCCATCACTATCGGGAGATGTGCGTAAGTTGCCACCTGGCGCCGGGAATGAAATCGTCAGAGATTAGCAAGGGTTTGATGCCGGATCCTCCCACACTTCAGGAGTCTGCTGAAGAATGGTCGCCGGCGGAGCTTTTTTGGGTCATTAAAAATGGAATAAGGATGACCGGTATGCCGGCGTGGGGTCCAACGCACAGTGATAAAAAAATCTGGGATATCGTCGCCTTCGTGAAAAAACTTCCGAAGATGACTGCTGAGCAGTACAAGGCCATGGATGCGGCCGCGGGGCCTGACCATGACGAATAGAGCCGTCACGGATACAGGAACCGAACGTTCACGCAGACAGCGGAAATTCGGATAGCGTTGGCAACGGGCGTATGATACGCTGAATTAACAACTTTTGGAGCGCCTGCTTGACCGATAATATCCGTGAGATTCCCTATAATTATACATCCTATTCCGATCGTGAGATCGTGCTCAGATTCCTCGGTGAACAGGCATGGGATGATCTGAACAGCTTGCGCGAGCAGCGAAGAACCGGCCGTTCGGCCCGGATGCTGTTCGAAATCCTTGGCGATGTATGGGTGATTTCGCGTAATCCCTTCCTGAGGAACGAGCTTCTAAGGGATAAAAGGCGTCTAAATCGGATGCGTGGGCTGCATGAGGATCGTCTGAATCTGATTGAGAGCCGTGCGGCAGGCAATGCGACGGTCTTCGGTCTGATTGATCAGGCCAGGCGGATGTTGACCGGATTTTACCGGTGGTTTGCCGAGCAGCCCAAGCTGCGCAAACGCGCCCGGCGAGCCC
The DNA here is from genome assembly GCA_964597745.1 of uncultured Zetaproteobacteria bacterium. Classification (GTDB taxonomy): domain Bacteria; phylum Pseudomonadota; class Zetaproteobacteria; order Mariprofundales; family Mariprofundaceae; genus CAYLYU01. The sequence goes on along the minus strand of CAZQZF010000043.1, from coordinate 10,614 downwards.
TGGCCAGGGTTACACATCACAACAACATCCATTTCGATGCCTTTGCCAAGGTCAGTCATGCGACGGATGCGACGGACTGGCGGCAGGAATATCCGTTCGCGGTCATCACCCCGGACAGCGAGGAGGAGATTGCCGGTATCGTCCGCGTGGCCAGAGAGCTCGGTCTGATCCTGATCCCGCGTGGAGGCGGAACGGGTCTGAATGGTGGTTCAGTGCCCCTGCACGCCAACACCCTGATCATCAACCTGGAAAAACTTGACGGTATTGGCGATATCGAGATGCGGCATATCAATGATGCGGATGTCCCGGTCATTACGGCCCAGTGCGGAGCAGTGACCGGCCGGGTCATGGAGGCATCGAGACCGCATGTGTTTGCCACCGATCCGACCAGTCTCTGGGCCTGTACCATTGGCGGCAACATCGCCACCAATGCCGGGGGCAAGCATGCGCTGATCTGGGGCACCTGTGTTGACAATCTCCTGGCCTGGAGAATGGTCACGCCGGACGGTAACTGGCTTAGTGTTGAGCGTATTTCTCACAACCTTGGCCGTATTCCACCGGATGGCGAGGTCCATTTTCGTCTGAGTCGATATGCGCCTGATGGTGAAACCCCGCTGGGACAACCAGAAGATCTGGTCATCCCCGGATCAATATTCCGGCGCGAGGGTCTGGGCAAGGATGTCACGCGCAAGGCCCTGGGCGGTCTGCCCGGCGTACAGAAAGAGGGAACGGATGGTTTCGTCACTCAGGCCACATTCATTCTGCACCGGCCTTTTCCCTATACGCGTACCGTCTGTTGTGAATTTTTTGGCTTTGAACTTTCCCGCGCCACGCGGTCTATGGTCGAAATCAAGGAGCGCATGGATGCAATGGAAAAGGTTCACCTTGAAGGGCTCGAGCACTTTGATCGCAAGTACGTCAAGGCCATTGATTATTGCAGTAAGTCCACCAGGGGGAAACGCCCCGGAGTCGTCCTGCTGATTGATGTTTCGGGTGATGAGGAACGTCAGGTGGCCAAGGCCTGTGCCGATATCTGCAAGATTGCATCCCAGGGAAATGGAGAGGGTTTTGTTGCAATAAATGAGGAGGATCGCAGGAGGTTCTGGGCGGATCGCGGCCGTATGGCGGCGATTGCCAGGCATACCCGCGCCTTCAAGCTCAACGAGGATGTGGTCATACCATTGCCAAGACTGGCGGAGTACAATGACTTTATCGAACGGCTGAACATCAAACACTCCATTGCCAATAAACTCGCGGCGCTTGATCTCATCGGGAAGCGCCTGGAGGAGGTTCAGAAACCAACCGGGAGAGACGCCTTGAACCCTGCTGATGAAACCGATGTGGCGGCGGATGCCTATCTGCCGGATAAGGTTGGTCAGGGCCTGGCGGTCATCAGCCGGGTCTGGAAGCGGTGGAATGGACTCCTGGAAGCCCTTGATTGCCCTGCCGGTGAGGCGGGAGAATTGGTTAAGGGTGTGAAATTCGCACCGGATGAGACCGTTTTCAAGCTGATTCAGAGGGGAGATATCCGCATTTCGTATCGCCGGGAGGTGGAGCGCACTCTGATGGAGCTGTTGCGCGGCCATGATGCCTTGCGGCAGGAGATTCGCGGCCTGCACAGGCAGGCGCTCTCCTCGCGCATGGTAATTGCCACGCATATGCATGCCGGCGATGGCAATGTGCACACCAATATCCCGGTCAATTCCAATGATTATACAATGATGCGTCAAGCCAGGAGGGTGGTGAAGGAGATCATGGTCAAGGCCGTAGAGCTTGGCGGCGTAATCAGCGGCGAGCATGGCATCGGCATTACCAAACTGGCATTTATGCCATCGGAATATCTGCAGGAAATGGCGGTCTATAAGGCCAAGGTGGATCCGGATAGCCTGTTTAATCGCGGTAAAAATGTGCCGGGAACCGACCTTTCCTTTACCTATACGCCCAGCTTCAATCTGCTGGAAATGGAGGCCATGATCCTGGAATCGGCCGATCTCACCGGCCTTTCCGAGGAGATCTCACCCTGTCTGCGCTGCGGTAAATGCAAGCCGGTATGCAACACGCATTTTCCCCGGGCCAATATGCTTTATGCCCCACGCAACAAGATCATTGTCACTGCCGCTATTATCGAGGCATTCCTCTATGAATCACAGACTGGAGGGGAAATTTCATTTGAACAGTTTTCGGGACTGCGGGATGTGGCCGATCACTGCACCATCTGTCACAAGTGCGAGCCACCATGCCCTGTAAACATTGACTTTGGCAGAGTTACCGAACACATGCGGGCGCTGCTGCATGATAATGGCTGGTCCCGCTTTAACGTTGGCTCCAGGCTGTCGCTGTTCTTCCTTGTCCTGCAACAGCCGCTGGCGGTTCATATTATGCGCAAGGCCGTTATTCGTTGGGGATATAAAGGTCAGAAGGTTCTGCATCAGCTTGCGAAAAAAACAGGGTTTGTGTCGGAAAGACCAGCGGCCATGCGTAATCTGGACAGCCTGCCAGCGCAGCTTATCAGTTTTGTTGAACGCCCATTGCCCGAGATGCCCTCAAAGACGGCCCGCGGTATCCTTGGTATCAATGGCAGGGAAAAGAATCTCCTGCCCATACTGCGTGACCCGGTCAAGGCCGGGTCCCGGGCGGTATTTTATTTTCCCGGTTGCGGTTCGGAACGGTTGTATTCCCAGGTTTCACTGGCCACCTGCGCCATGCTTTATGATCTTGGACTGAATGTGGTCCTGCCGCCGGCATATATCTGTTGCGGCTATCCCAGCACAGCCAGCGGGGATTATAAACGGGGAAATAAAATCAGTTACGATAACAGGATCCTTTTCCACCGCATGAAAAACGCCCTTTCCTATCTCGACTTTGAGGCTGTGGTAGTTTCCTGTGGCACCTGTTTTGAGCAGTTGGCCAGGTATGAACTTGAAAGGGTGTTCCCGGAGGCGCCGCTGATCGATATCCATGAATACCTGATGGCTCAGGGGGTTAAGCTGGAAGGGATCGAAGGCAAACATTTTCTCTATCACGAGCCATGCCATACGCCGCTCAAGCTCCATGGCTCGAAACAGGTGATCGGGACGCTGCTGGGCGCCAAAGCGGAGAGCACGGGTCCGTGCTGTGGCGAGGCGGGAACCCTGGCTGTTTCACACCCGGACATCGCCGGCAAGGTGCGGGCAAGAAAGGAGGAGGAAATTGCACTGGCCGGACAACGCCTGGCCCAGCGGTCCGATACAAAGGCGGAGATGATTCTTACATCCTGTCCATCCTGTCTGCAGGGCCTTTCCCGCCTTGAAGACGTATCCGGTCTGGCAGCGGATTATATTGTGGTGGAACTTGCCCGCCAACTGAAGGGAAAAAACTGGCAGTCCATGCTTATCCGGCAGGTGGAGCAGGGTGGAATTGAGCGGGTGTTGATGTAATACCCAGAGTTCTTGCTGACGGTGGATAGATCGCATGGCGATCCGATTCATCAGCATGGCCCGTTTGTTGATTGCTCCGTGAAAGACGCTGCGGGTATTGATGGACTAATCGAAACAGGAGAAACATGATGAAATGGATCCGTCAGTGTTGGCTGGCAACCCTGTTGATCTCATTCGGATTAGGTTGGCGCCGGGCCTGATCCATGGGGAGGATTCCGGCGTGGGTTTGAAGGGGCGACAACGCTGTATCTGCCTGATTACCATTTCGCCAGGGGGAAAATGCTTGGACCCGCGGCACACAATGTGGAGATGTATTTTTCTATCGAAGGCGTTCGCCAGAAACCCAAGCTATAGTCGATAGCAATGGCCGGGTATTTCGGCGAATGAGCACAAATCCGAATATGAGCAGTTTGTCCGTGAACCGCCGCCGGCATATTGCATGAAGGATTCGCCTGTCTGTGCGTGCATGCAGACAGGGGATTCGGGTTTGACCTGGCAAAGCAGACTGATTGATCGGGCGAGGAACCATAGCTCGATGATAATCACTTGTGTCCATTGCAATCGTATCTTTGTATTACACAATGGGTCGCATGCGCTCATTATCCAACATCATAGGTTTTGATGACGCCCCCTTTGAAAAATCACAACGGAATAACGTGCTACTGGTCGGCGTGGCCTATTCAGGTCCTCGCCTGGTCGGCGTGGTTTCCGGTCAGGTTCAGCCGGACGGGTCAGATTCAACTTCTACGATCATTCACCTTGTTCGGGATTCCCGTTTTGCCAGTCAGATCCAGGCCGTCCTGTTGCAGGGTATCGCCGTAGCCGGATTTAATATTGTCGATATTCACACTGTACATTCATCGTTAGGCATTCCCGTCGTGACGGTTTCCCGACGATGGCCGGATATGCAGGCAATCAGGGGTGCGTTGCTGAAGCGTGTGAGAGGCGGACACGAAAAATGGGCGCTGATTGAGCGGGCCGGCCCGATGGAAGAAGCCGGTGGGGTGTTTGTGCAACGCGCCGGCATTTCTCTCGCGGAGACGGAGAAACTGATCCGGGAGTTTGCCATCAACGGCTCTATCCCCGAACCCCTGCGCACGGCGCATCTTATCGCGGGAGGCGTGGTACGGGGCCAGAGCCGGGGCAGGACGTGATTTCAATAAGCTGTGTCAGATTTCATCTGATAGATGCAAAATGATAGTCCATAATTCGATCAATGTCTTTTCTCCCATTTCCCTTCCCCGTTGCCATTCCGGGGGTATTGATTTCGGTAATACCCGGCTTCATTATTGGTTTTGGAGTTATGCCATGAAAAAGATTGCTATTTCCAGACTGGATGACCTGCGGGATCGGAAGCCGATCCATGCCCTGGCCGCCAATGTGGATCTGGTTGTCGTGCTGTTTGATGATCAGGTCAGCGTGTTTTACGGCCGCTGCGCCCATCGCGGCGATGGGCGTGCCCCGAACCGAACTGCCGGGCTGGGATGATATCCAGTTTATCACAGCCCAGCTTGCCGGCTTTCCGCAACTGGATGAAACGCCGGTTGATTCAGAACTGGTGATTGGTCCGAGGGCGAAAAGGCCGCTCACGCTCTCCATGCCGATCTTTGTCTCAGACATGAGCTTTGGCGCCCTGTCCGAGGAGGCCAAGATTGCGCTGGCTCGAGGCGCTGAGCTGGCCGGCGCCGGCATCTGTTCCGGCGAGGGCGGTATGCTGACCGAGGAACAACGGGCCAATTCCCGCTACTTCTATGAGCTGGCCAGCGCCCGATTCGGTTTTTCATGGGATAAAGTTGAACGAGTGCAGGCCTTTCATTTCAAGGGAGGGCAGGGGGCCAAGACCGGCACCGGCGGCCATCTGCCGGGTTGTAAGGTCAAGGGAAGGATCGCCGAGGTGCGAAATCTTCCCGAGGGGACGCCCGCCATCTCCCCGTCCCGTTTCCCCGACTGGGATTCACTTGACGAAATCAGGGCCTTTGCCGGCCAGGTGCGTGATCGGACCGGCGGCGTCCCTATCAGCTACAAACTCTCCGCCCAGCATCTTGAGGCCGATATTGATGCAGCGTTTGAGGTTTCTAGCTTGCACTATTCATAAATACAGCCGCGCCCTCGCTTGTTCCTTTGCCCGCAACGAATCCCTCGTCGGTCGTCCGTATGCACGGCTACGCACTCCTTCCTCGGAATCCGTTGCGAACAAAGGTCCGGCGCGATCATTACGACGATTCATGAATAGTGCAGACTAGGATTATATCATCCTGGATGGCCGTGGCGGCGGCACCGGTTCGGCTCCGCTGATTTTTCGCGATCACATCTCCGTGCCGACCCTTCCCGCTCTGGCCCGCGCCTGCGGGCATACCCGTCTGAACCAGCTTAATCGCCATGACATTGCAACCTGGAAGAGGGAAATCGCGGAGCTGACCGGTATCAGCTACGCCGGCGTGGGCTGAAATCGGGATAACGAACGCGGTTCATGAATGAGCTGTTCAGAGATTCTTCAATACATAACGCTGTACATTGTGACGCGCATCACAGTTTGGGTTGGCCAATGCCCGTAACTTTCGGGTCACTGAATTTTCGGTAAGGCGTGTGGGACAGGCAAGTTGAGTAACTAAAGATTCACGCTTGTGATACCATTACGCGAATCGGACAAGTTCAGGGTTGTAACCGGGGAGAAGGCAAGGATATGGGTGAGAAAAACTCTTACCTATAAATTTTAATAATGTAGGAGATATTATGGACTTCAATTCAATCAAAACATTCATCGTAGCCGCTGTGTTAGCCGTTTGCGCCACGGCGTCATTGGGTTCGGCCTCGGCATCCACCCTGGATGTCAACAAAACCGTGTTCGGCGCCAGCGGCGGCACAATCGCTCCTACGGTCACTAACACGACTCCGGACAGCGGAGACCGATATGTTGCTATACAGGTCAATGGGGGAGGATCGTTATTTTTTGTCACCCCTGGCGGCACTTCTGTTACAACGACCAAGACCAAGTTCGCAACCGGGATCTTTCCAGCCGGAGCCTCAGCCCCGCTGTTTAGTGTCAACTCACTTGGCTTGGCGCCGGGAACCTACCAGGTTATTGAAGTGGATACCGATGCCGGAGCCGATCCCTTTGATAGCAGTAAATGGCATGCGGGTTCCCTCAATGTGAAGAATTTTTCAGTTGGCCAATCGACGGCCGTGAGTGGCGATATTGATGGCGACGGATTTCCGGATGATGATGCCAACCACGATGGCTTTCATGACGATGACAAGAACTTCAACGGCTTTCACGACGACGATGATGCCCAGGCCGCGCTTACCGGGACCCAACAGACCGGGCTCCACCCGGATGATCTTGCCAACGCCCAGCTCAACGGGACCGCCCCGACTGGTTTTCACCCGGATGACCCCACCCACACAGGATTCCACCCGGATGATTCCACCCATACCGGCTTCCACCCGGATGATCTGGATCATGACGGCTTTGCCGATGACGACCTCAATCATGATGGGTTTCACGATGGTGATCTCAACCATGACGGCTTTGACAATCATGATTCCAACCATGACGGTTTTGTTGATGCCAATGATGATGGCAGCGACAATAATTAACTAGGCGATTGCAGGCGCGTATAGATTCAAGGCGCTCGTCAGCACAAGCATCCCCATAGGCCATCCCGGCCTGTGGGGATTTTTGTTATAATGGAACCATGATAAGCAATGGATGGACTTTTTACCGCCCCGTCATACAGAATGCAGGAGATATTCCATGACCACCGGAGGCGGATATGAGTCAAGAGATCCAGCAATATGAAGGCAAGGCGATCACCGTTTCCTTTGATCCCGGGCGTTGCATTCATGCCGGCAATTGCGTGCGCGGTTTGCCGAAGGTGTTTCGGGCCGGGGCGAAGGGGCCGTGGATCCATCCGGACGAGGCCAGCCCTGATGCCCTGGCGGTTCTGATCCGAACTTGTCCATCCGGAGCTTTGACCTTTCAACGCAAGGACGGCGGCCCGGAAGAGGCGAAGCCCGCAGTCAACAGCATTACAATTGTGGAGAACGGCCAGCTTGACGTGCATGCCGAGATGACGATCAACGGCAGGCCCGAACCCGGCTACCGCGCCTGTCTCTGCCGTTGCGGCGCCTCGAAGAACAAGCCCTACTGTGATAATACCCATCAGGAGATCGGTTTTACCGATGCAGGCAGACCGCTAGCGAGTGCATTGCAGGAAGTGCCTGTGCATGGCTGTCTGGAGATTACAGCCCTGCCGGATGGTCCGCTCCTGATCAAGGGCGGTCTCGAGATTCGAGATGTGGAGGGGAAACAGATTTTCCGTGCCGATCAGGCTGCCTTGTGCCGCTGCGGCGCCTCCGGCAACAAGCCTTTCTGCGATGGCAGCCATACGCGGATCGGTTTCAAATCGGGAGAGGAGGCAGTATAGTCCCTTACGCCCCGTTTTGGTCTTGACCCGATTCATCCGCCGGAGTGATATCTGGTTCTGTTTTCTCAGGCCCCAATTCCTGTGTCTGAGGTTCAGCCCCGGCGTGTTCAATGGGCTCAGCACTGGATGCCCCGGATGGCCAGTCAGTAAACGGGAAGGGACGTTCCTCTGTATTGAATGTCAGGTAATTCAGGATCTGGTAGATATAGGAGGATAACTGTCCACCAAGATCCAGGGCGCGTTCATTCACGTCACCGGTCAATAGCTTGACAAGAAACTGGAAGATAACCACTGCAATCAGGACAAGTTTGGCAATCCATGAAATGACGGCAAACAAAACCATAAAGAGCAGGCGGAGCCATGTTTCTGTACTTTCTATATGTGTTTTTACGTCGTCATTCATATTTGGCCTCCATGGGATTCCATTCTAACCAGGAAGCATAAGGCCGACCCTGACGATTCACAATTTATAGTTCACGGTCACCGTATAACGAGCAAGAATAATTGCGGACTGTAAGAGAACGGTTGTCGAGGCGACAAACCGGAATGCAAAGGGATAAGAAGATTGAAGCGGTGGTATAGCGAATTCTTTTTTTCATGGGAAAAAGTTGTATCATCGATCGTCTGCGGCATCCGGCCGGCCCCTTCCTCTCCTCCTACTCGATGAAACCCGGCCGGATGCCTCTTTTATCGTCCAAACAAAGATAAAATCACCAGAAAGACAGCCATGGCAAAAAAAGTCATTCTCAGGATGAGCCGGATTTGAGGCTCGGAATGTGAGCGGTGCATTGCGGCGGTTAGCCGCGATACAGGCGAGACTATAAAGACTACGCCCGCCAGAAAACCGCCTACCAGGAAGAGATGGCCACCCATGAGGAGTGGCCAGTGATGTTCAAGGGCCATATTCACCATGACCGCCAGACCCGTCATTGTCGTGGCGCAAAAGGCTGAAGTACCCACGGCGTGCCGCAGTGAGACAAGACGCCGCAAAATCGGCACCAGCATAGCGCCGCCGCCGATACCCAGGGTTCCGGAAAGAAACCCGATCGGCAGACCGATGGCCGGTAATCCGGCCCAGCTTTTCCAGGTTCTTTTGCGATCGAGATCCCATGCAATCCAGATATCCAGAAACGCCAGTCCGAGCAGGATCAGGGCTTCCGGAACCCTCAGGGTTGTCCACAGGCCGGCAACCGCGCCTGTCCCCAGCCATGGAATGAGATTGCGGCTCAGGGCTCTGTCCACATGGTGCAGGCGCCAGTGGGCATAGCTGGAAAAAAGACCGGTCAGAAATACGGCCATGAGGCTGGTCATGACAGCCAGCGCCATCCCATCACTCTTGCCGGGCAGAAGCAGATACAGTATCGGCACATAGATCAGCCCGCCGCCCAGACCGGCGAGTCCCGCCATCGCACCGCCAATCGATCCGGCAAACAGACCCGCGATCAGGCCTTTGCCAATAAGGAGAAGACCGGCTTCGGTGATCAGCTAACCCGCATATTGCATGAAGGATTTGGAATTCAGGGTTGAGCTGGCAAAGCAGACTGATTGATCGGGCGAGGAAGCATAGCAATAGCTATGGTTTGAGACCGATCGGACAGTATGCGAAGCTAGATCGGGCCTGAAGCCGAATAGGACAAACTTTAACCATGAATAACAGGGATTGATTCCATATATATCATTGATATAATGCAATAAATTACCCATCAGATGTCTGCCTTCGTGCAATATTCGGGCTAAACCCGGGAAGAATATCGACGGGAAAAACGGGACCGTCCACGCACACCCTCCGGTAGTATTCCCTGCCGTTTTCGACTGTTTTGACGACACAGCCAGCGCAACCTCCAAGGCCGCAGGCCATGTATTCCTCCAGACAGACCTGGCCCGGCAGGAGAAACTGGCGGCAGAGGCGGGCTACGGCATGCAGCATGGCATGGGGCCCGCAGGCCAGGATAACGCAGTTTTTCCGCTCCGCATCCTCCAGCGCGGAAAGATAGTCAGCGGTCAGGCTGGTGACGTATCCATCGTAGCAGCCATACAGGCCGGCATTGGATGCAAGCCGGGAAGGAACCCCCCATTCTTCCAGCGAGGAGATGGCCAGAATTGCGTTGCCGCTGATGCCGGGCAGGATATCCCCGGCAGGTTTCAGGGCAAAAGGAAAATCAACTTCCGAACCGGCGAACACCACCACGTCTGCTTTGCCTTTCAATACCTGTGCCGCAAATATCATCGGCGGAATGCCGACGCCGCCGCCGATGCAGACATAGCGCCGGGACAGATCCGAAAGATCAAAAGGCCTTCCGATCGGGCCGAGAATGCTCAACCGCTCACCCTGCCGGCGCTGTGAAAGTTCGTCGGTTCCCTTACCGATGGTCTTGACCAGCAGGTCGATTGTGCTTTTTTCCGGGCTGGCACACATAATGGAAATCGGCCGGCGCAGTGGCCTGTCCGGTGAAACTCGAATGTTAACAAACTGTCCCGGTCTTACATGTTTGGCGGTTTTTGGGGCCTTGAGCCTCAGGATAAACTGATCGCCGGGATGCCGGACGTTGGCAATGACACCGGCTTGTTCTTCGAAAATGGTATTTCTATGTGGCATACAAGCTACTCACCCAATTAGAGTTCATGAAGCATTTCACAATATGAGCTCTTTGTCAGAAATGATTGAAAGCCTTTTGTCCAAACCGCCGCCTTAGAACTTGGAACAATGAACCACCCATCATTTTCTCCTTTTTTCCAGATACATGGCTCCGCAGCTTTGACCCGGAGAGAAT
>CAZQZF010000042.1:0-12071 GCA_964597745.1 uncultured Zetaproteobacteria bacterium | reverse complement strand
ATGAGACCGTTCTCGATGTGGCTGACAACTCCGGCGCCCGAAAGATTGCCTGTATCAAGGTTTTGGGGGGCTCCAAACGCCGTTATGCGCGTATTGGCGATGTGATTGTGGTTGCAATTAAGGAAGCGATGCCTGGAGGGAAAGTGAAAAAAGGCGATGTGGCTCGCGCTCTGGTTGTTCGGACTGCCAAGGAGTTTCGTCGAGGGGATGGCAGCTCCATTCGCTTTGATGACAATGCGGCCGTCCTGTTGACGCAGGCCGGGGAGCCCATTGGCACGCGAATCTTCGGTCCGGTTACGCGCGAATTGCGCGCCAAGGGATACATGAAAATTATATCACTGGCTCCTGAGGTTTTTTGAGGTGTCTATGACAAAAATTCCATCCACTCGAATTCGCCGTGGAGATCAGGTTGTAATTACCGCGGGTAAGGATAAAGGCCTCCAGAGTCAGGTTGTCCGTGTTATTGCGAAGCAGGGAAGAGTCCTTGTGGCCAAGGCAAACATGATGAAACGACACACCAGGCCTTCACAAAACGATCGTGGCGGCATTGTGGAAAAGGAAGCGCCTTTAGCTCTGTCCAATGTACAGTATTATTGTCCAAAATGTAAGGCCGGGGTTCGCTTGGGCGCCAAGATTCTGGAAGATGGCCGTAAGGTTCGCACTTGCCGCAAGTGTGGCGAAGTGCTGGATCGATAGGGGTTTTTGATATGGCCAGATTGAGAGAGACATACAGGAAAACGGTTGCGCCCGCACTGAAAAAGGAATTCGGATATGCAAACCCCATGCAGATTCCAGGTATCAAGAAGATTGTAGTCAATATGGGTGTTGGCCCGGCATGTCAGGATCCAAAACTTATTGACGGAGCGATCACGGATATGACGGCAATCACTGGCCAGAAGCCGGTTGTTACCAGAGCCAGGAAATCCGTGGCTAATTTCAAGCTGAGGGAAGGACAGCCTGTTGGCTGCCGGGTTACCCTGCGCGGAAGCCGTATGTGGGAGTTTTTTGATCGTTTGATTAATATTGCGCTTCCCCGTATTCGTGATTTTAAGGGTGTGAGCCCCAGATCCTTTGATGGTCGCGGTAATTATACGCTAGGCATCAAAGAGCAGATCATATTTCCAGAGATCGATTACGATGCCGTAGATCGAATTCGCGGCATGGATATCACTATTTGTACGACGGCGTTAACTAATAATGAAGGGCGCGCCCTGCTTGCCCTGTTCAATATGCCGTTTCGAAAATAAAAGGAGATTCATTATATGGCAACTAAGGCATTGACCGCCAAAGCTTCCCGTAAACCGAAGTTTAATGTACGCGCATACACCCGTTGCGCCTTGTGCGGACGACCACGTTCCGTCTACCGTGATTTCGGCATTTGCCGTATCTGTTTGCGTAAACGCGCCCTGGCCGGGGAAATCCCCGGTATGGTCAAATCCAGTTGGTAGGGGGGACGGACCAATGATGACTGATCGAATTGCCGATATGTTGACTCGAATTCGCAATGCCCAGCAAGCGGGGCTTGAGAAGGTGGAGATGCCCGCCAGCAATATGCTTCTTTCCATAGCGCAACTTCTTAAAGATGAAGGTTTTATTGTAGGATTGCGCAGCTACAAGCACAAGGGGCACAGGTATATGCGTCTGACTCTGGCCTATGATAATGAAGGCTCATCGGTCATTCGTGAGATAAAACGCTATTCAAGGCCTGGCCGGCGGGTCTATGCCAGCGTCCAGGATCTGCCCCGGATCAAGAATGGTCTGGGAATGGCCATTGTCAGTACTTCAAGCGGTATCATGACAGATAAAACAGCACGGAGCCGCCATGTCGGCGGAGAAGTGTTGTGCACGGTATTTTGAGGTAGTTTGTATGTCTAGAATTGGAAACCTGCCTGTTGAACTTCCCAGCGGAGTTGCCGTAACCATAGGTGCGGATTCAATTGTCACCAAAGGGCCAAAGGGTGAGCTTGTTTCTCCCCTGTTCGCGGGAATCAGCGTTTTGCAGGAAGGAAACTTTCTGAAGGTTCAGTGTAGCGCCGTCACCCCTGGTATAAAGGCTAAGTTTGGTTTGGTCAGGGCTCTTCTGGCCAACTCCGTACAGGGAGTTTCAAAAGGGTTTGAGCGTGTTCTGGAATTGAGAGGTGTCGGATACAGGGCGCAGCTTCAGGGTGAAAAACTTGTTTTTTCTCTTGGTCTGTCACACCCTGTAGAATACCAGCTTCCCAAGGGCGTTCAGGCGAAGATTGAGAAGAATCAGGTTATTCTCAGTAGCATAGACAGGCAAAAGGTTGGCCATGTAGCTGCTGAGATACGGGCATTCCGTAGCCCCGAACCTTATAAAGGTAAGGGTATACGCTATATCGATGAGCGTGTGATAATGAAGGAAGGTAAGAAGACTTAGAGGCGAATTGATGTCCCATAAACGATACGAATACAGTGCTGGAATACGGCGGACCCGTAGAAACCGGGCCAGGGTGAAGGCCTCCGGCCGCCTGCGGTTGAGCGTCTTTCGCTCGGTGCGCCATATCTATGCCCAGATTATTGATGATAATGAGGCCATTACGATGGTGGCGGCATCCAGCCTTGAACCAGTGAAGGCTGCCGAGGGTAAAAAGGCCGGTAAGTCAGCAGCGGTTTCAGGGGGGAACAAGGCAGCGGCGGCGGTTGTGGGAAAGCTGATTGCTGAACGAGCGATCCAGGCTGGCATCTCTGAAGTGGCGTTTGATCGCGGCCCCTATCCCTATCATGGCCGCGTGCAGGCGTTGGCGGAAGGCGCCCGCTCCGCCGGTTTGAAATTTTAGGAGAAGATGCATGATCAACACCGACGAATTGGATTTGTCCGAAAAACTTATTAATATCAATCGCGTTGCCAAGGTTGTCGCTGGCGGACGCCGTTTTGGCTTTTCGGCTTTGGTGGTGGTTGGCGATGGCAATGGGCATGTTGGTTTTGGTCATGCCAAGGCCAAGGAGGTTCCGGAAGCGATACGCAAGGCGGGAGAACAGGCGCGGAAATCCCTGATCTTTGTTCCTCGCCGTAAAGGGACCTTGTTTTATACAGTCACCGGCAAACAGGATGCTACCCAGGTATTACTCAAACCCGCCAGTGAGGGCACGGGAGTTATCGCTGGCAGCACCGTGCGCGCCGTTATGGAGGCCGCGGGTATTCATGATGTGCTGACAAAATCATTGGGTTCCCGGAATCCTCTGAATATGGTTCGAGCGGCGTTTGAAGGCATGAGCCGGCTCGAAAGTCCTGAGCAGATTGCCACTCGGCGTGGAAAGACAAGGGATTAGAGGCAGGCGAAGATGGTAAAAAAACCAACGATTCACATCAGTCAGTTCAAGAGTGGAAGCGGCTATCGATTTGATCAGAAGGCAACTTTGATCGGTTTAGGGCTCAAAAAGTTGAATCAGACAGTTGAGGTTGAGGATACGCCCGCTGTGCGGGGAATGATTCGAAAGGTTTGTCACCTGGTCCGCATTGAGGCTGAGGAGTAGAAAATGAGGTTGAATGAACTTAAGCCGGCCTTGGCAAGCCGCAAGCCGCGCAAGCGGCTCGGATGCGGGATAGGAAGCGGGCATGGGAAAACGGGCGGCCGTGGTCATAAGGGCCAGAAATCCAGGACGGGTGGGTCTATTGCGCGTGGTTTTGAAGGGGGGCAGATGCCCCTGATTCGCCGTCTCCCGAAGCGTGGCTTTACGCCCAGGAACAAGCTTGTTTTCCAGGTCGTCAATATTGCGCAGCTTGAGAGGTTTGACAGTGGCATGAGTTTGGATGCCGCGGTTTTTTCTGATGCCGGTTTGATCAAGGATATGGACATGCCGGTCAAACTCCTTGGTCTGGGCGAACTGGGCAAAAAGCTGGATGTGACGGTTTCCGCGGTCTCCGGCCCTGCGCGAGCCAAGATTGAAGCTGCCGGCGGCAGCGTTACCCTGACCGGTTCGGAGTAAGCATGTTTGAACGTGCCAATCAGCTGGCTGGCCTGGCGGACATAGGTAAGATCCCGGAACTCAAAAACAGGATTCTGTTCACCCTCGGAATGCTTATCGTCTATCGTCTGGGGGCGCATATCCCCGTGCCGGGAATTGACGCTACGGTATTGGCGCAGTTTTTTAACCAGGCGAAGGGAAGTCTCCTTGGCATGTTTGATATGTTTTCCGGTGGCGCTCTGTCCAGGCTGACCATCTTTGCCCTAGGCATCATGCCCTATATTTCCGCCTCAATTATTCTTCAGTTGATGACTGTAGTTTCTCCGAAACTGGAACAGTTGAAAAAGGAAGGTGAGGCGGGAAGGCGAAAGATTACGCAATATACCCGTTATGGCACGGTCATTCTGGCAACATTCCAGGCCATTGGAATATCCATTGGATTGGAGTCCTTTTCCATGAACGGTATGCCTGTAGTCATTGATGCCGGCCTTCCTTTTCGGGCCATGACTGTCCTGACGCTGGTGGCAGGTACGGTGTTTCTTATGTGGGTGGGTGAGCAGATTACCGAACGAGGCATTGGCAACGGTATTTCACTCATTATCTTTTCGGGCATTGTAGCGGGATTGCCAAGGGCTGTCGGCGGTACATTGGAACTGGCCAGAACAGGTGAGTATACGCCGTTCCTGGTCCTTGCTCTGTTTGCCATGGCCATTCTGGTGACCGGATTTGTCGTATGGGTTGAAAGGGCCCAGAGACGCATACCCATCCATTATGCTAAACGGCAGGTTGGTAATCGGCTGTATGGCGGGCAGACCTCTTTCCTGCCGTTGAAGGTCAACACCGCTGGAGTAATTCCTCCCATCTTTGCCTCCAGCCTGATCCTCCTGCCCGCGACCTTTGCGCAGTTTACGAGCGGAGTAAAAGGTTTCGGCTGGCTTGCTGATGTATCCGCTGCCTTATCTCCCGGAAACTGGTTGTATATGCTGATATTTGTAGCATTGGTCGTGTTCTTCTGTTTTTTCTACACCGCCATTGTCTTTAATCCCAAGGAAACGGCCGATAATCTGAAGAAGCATGGGGGATTTATCCCTGGTATTCGTCCTGGTCAGCGTACGGCGGAATATATGGACAGCGTACTCACCCGTTTGACGGTTGTGGGCGCGGTCTATGTTGCTGCCGTCTGCCTATTGCCACAATATTTGATCAGTGAACTCTCCGTCCCATTTTATTTCGGTGGTACGAGTTTGCTGATTGTGGTGGTGGTGACCATGGATACTATTGCCCAGATCCAGTCCCATTTGCTTTCCCGTCAATACGAAGGATTAATGAAACAGGCCAGACTTAAATCAAGCCGTTGATGCGTCTGATTTTGTTCGGGCCGCCCGGTGTTGGTAAAGGCACACAGGGAAAGCGTCTGGCTGGAGATATGGGTCTTATCCAGATTGCAACAGGCGATATGTTGCGTGCGGCTGTGGCGGCGGGAACGCCATTAGGAAAAAAGGCCAGAACTTATATGGATTCAGGTAACCTGGTGCCGGATGAAGTTGTGATTGGCCTGATTAAGGAACGCATCAACAGTGATGATGCGGGAAATGGTTTTATTCTGGATGGTTTTCCACGTAATCTGAATCAGGCCAGGTCACTTGCAAAAATGCTTAAAGACTGCGGTCTTGAACTGGATCGGATGGTGTTCCTGGATGCCAGTTATGATACCCTGATCAGGCGCCTGTCCGGCCGGCTCGCTTGCAGGGCTTGCGGTTTTGGTTTCCATAGGCATTATTCCCCACCCCGTGTCGAGGGGCGTTGTGATCACTGTAACGGCGAACTGTATCAGCGTGATGACGATAAGGAGGAGGTTATAGCCGCCAGGTTAGAGGTTTATCACCAACAGACCGAGCCATTATTGGTCTATTATGCCGCCTCTTCCGGGTTCAGGAAGATCGATGCCAATGGCGATCCGGATGATGTATACGGAAACCTCCGGCAGGTGCTGGCTGACTGAACGATGGCAAAAGAAGATATTATTGAGATGTCGGGTAAGGTGAGTGAAAAACTTCCGAATGCCATGTTCAAGGTAGTATTGGAAAATAACCATGAGATCCTGGCAACAATTTCAGGAAAGATGCGTAAGCATTACATCCGCATTCTTCCCGGTGATCGTGTTACCGTAGCAATATCTCCGTATGATCTGAGCCGAGGCCGGATCACATATCGCGAGATATGACTTTTTTACGATAGAGGAGATTGAGCGATGAAGGTTCGTGCTTCCGTGAAAAAAATGTGTAATAAATGCCGTATAATCCGTCGCAATCGGATTGTGCGGGTCATTTGTGAAAATCCCCGGCATAAACAACGTCAGGGTTAGGAGGAGTTTGTGGCTCGTATAGCCGGAGTAAACATACCTACGCAGAAGCGGATTGAAACTGCGCTAACCTATATTTATGGTATTGGGTTAAGCAGTTCAAGAAAGATTCTGGCCAGTGCGGGTATTTCCCCCGATATTCGCGCAAGGGATCTTTCCGATGCCGAGGTTGCGAAGATCCGGGGCGTGATTGATGCCGGGTACAAGGTTGAAGGCGATCGTAGGCGGGAAGTAAGCATGAACATCAAGAGGCTTACCGATCTTGGTTGTTATCGCGGGCTAAGACACCGTAAGGGTTTGCCTGTACGTGGTCAGCGGTCGAAGACCAATGCCAGAACCCGCAAGGGGCCGCGTCGTGCTGTTTCAAATAAATAATTACTTTGTAAAAGGTCATCAACGCCCCCACCTGTCGGCGTACAACGCACAGGCGGATGGATGGGTTTTTTGCGATTTTATCATTAAATAAAAGATAAGAGGAAGATATGGCAAAGCCAAAATCAGCTTCGAAGAAACGGAGCCGGAAGAATATCGCCAATGCCGTTGCGCATATTAAGGCGACGTTCAACAATACGATCATCACCATTACCGATGAATCAGGAAATACTATTGCCTGGGCTACCAGCGGGGCCTCAGGGTTTCGCGGGTCGAGAAAAAGCACCCCATTTGCGGCCCAGGTTGCCGCGGAAGAGGCGGCGAATAAAGCCAAGGAACATGGCGTGAAGAATATATCCGTCCTGGTCCGGGGCCCTGGATCCGGTCGTGAATCTGCTTTGCGGGCGCTTGATGCAACCGGTCTGAATATCACTGCTATCCGTGATGTCACCGCCATTCCTCATAACGGCTGCCGTCCTCCCAAACGGCGGCGGGTATAAAGGGGCTAATTGATGGCGCGATATCTAGATGCGAAATGCAGGCTTTGCAGACGAGAATCTGAAAAGCTGTACCTGAAAGGTGGAAAATGTTATTCGGACAAATGTCCGATTGAGCGTAGACCGTATCCTCCCGGCATGCACGGCCAGGGCCGTCGATCCAAAGTTTCCGACTATGGAACCCAGCTCAGGGAAAAACAGAAGCTCAAACGATCCTATGGTTTACAGGAAAGTCAATTCAGGCGTTACTTCAAGATAGCGGATCGTATGTCGGGCGTAACCGGCCTGAATCTGTTGCAACTTCTTGAAAGTCGTCTGGATAGCGTTGTTTTTCGTATGGGACTGGCCATGTCACGCAATGAAGCTCGTCAGCTTGTGCGGCACAAACATGTGCTGGTGGGCGGAAGGGTTGTCACAATACCTTCCTACCGGCTTGGAGCCGGAGCTATTGTGGAGTTGGCGGGAAAGGCCAAGGAGCATCTTCGTGTCAAGGCGGCCGTTGAGGCAGCGGCTCAGCGGGGGTTGTCAGAATGGATTGACGTGGACCTGACCAAGATGCGGGGAACCGTGCGGGCGCTGCCAGCTCGTGATCAGCTTGACCCCGGTATCCGCGAACAGCTCATTGTTGAACTGTACTCCAAGTAATGATGATTTCATCAAGTCACAAATCGAGGTAAAGCAATGGAGTTGATTAAGCCCAGGAATGTTATGGTAGAAAAGACATCCCCCGGTCGAACAGTAAAAATTACATTCGAGCCATTAGAGCGAGGTTATGGCACCACGCTGGGAAACAGTCTGCGGCGGATACTTTTATCATCCCTTGAAGGTGCTGCTGTATCTGC
The DNA here is from genome assembly GCA_964597745.1 of uncultured Zetaproteobacteria bacterium. GTDB lineage: Bacteria > Pseudomonadota > Zetaproteobacteria > Mariprofundales > Mariprofundaceae > CAYLYU01. The sequence continues at coordinate 4,071 of CAZQZF010000042.1, read as the reverse complement.
CGTAAATATTGATGGCGTCCTGCATGAGTTTGACACTATCAAGGGAGTGCGTGAAGATGTTCTGGACATTATTCTGTCGCTCAAGGAATTGGATCTCAGCATGGGAGGCGATGCCACTACCCAGGTCTTGAGCCTTGATATTCAAGGGCCGGCTATTGTTACCGCTGGCGATCTTGTCGGTTCCAATATCCAGATTCTCAATCCCGATCTGGTCATTGCCCATATCAATGAAGATGGTCACTTGAAACTGGAAGCGACAGTGAGCAAGGGGCGCGGTTACGTCCCCGCTCATGAGCAGGAAACGGAAGACAAGGTAATCGGCACATTATTTGTCGATGCCTCTTATTCTCCTGTGCGCAGTGTCTCGACACGTGTGGAGAACGCCCGCGTCGGGCAGCGTACGAATTATGATAAGCTGATCATGGAAGTGACCACCAACGGTGCGCTCTCGGCTGAGGAGGCTGTGAATATGGCGGCTGGTATCCTGCAAGGACAACTGGCTGTGTTTGCCGATTTCACTGCACTGGAAGAAGTCGAGTCCGAGCCCCCTGCTGGACCCAACCTTGCGGAGTTGATGGCTAAGCCCATTGATCACCTGGACCTGTCCGTCAGGTCCATGAATTGCCTGAAAAATGATCATGTCTTTTATGTTGGCGATCTGGTTCAGCGCTCCGAACAGAAGATGTTGCGGACCCCCAACTTTGGCAAGAAATCACTTTCTGAGATCAAGGAAGTGCTGGCTAATATGAATCTTAGTCTGGGTATGAAGATTCCTCCGGATTGGATGCCGGATAATTTAGCCAGGGAACTGGACGCCGAGGAATCATTAAGTGAGGTTGATCATGCGGCATCGTAAGCGTCGTGGCTCATTGGGCCTTGTTTCAGGTCACCGCCGGGCCTTGTATGCAAACCTGACTACCGCCCTTTTTACGCATGGTCGTATTGAAACGACTCTGGCCAAGGCCCGGGCTGTGCGGCCCTACGCGGAAAGGCTCATCACGCTGGCAAGGCGCGGTGATCTGCATGCCCGTCGCCAGGCCCTGGCCAAGTTGCGTTACCGGCCTGTAGTGGACCGTCTTTTCAATGATGTTGCTCCGGTCTTTTCCAATCGTCCAGGCGGGTACACCCGGATAATCAAAACCAGGAATCGCGCCGGCGATGCCGCGCCTATGGCCATCATTGAGCTGGTGGACCAGGCAGCAGTCAACAAGGAAATCTCAGACAAGTGAGCCAATTACAAAACTCATAAGCGGCGATTGCCTTCCCCACTTCGCTCCATGGAACCACCATGCAGCTTACAGAACCCACCATTCAATCGCGCGGAGGGACAACACCGCTTGCTTTCCGAAAATGGCATTGAAGTGGGATTGCCACTCCAAAAAAGAAGGCGTCTTGAGACGCCTTCTTTGGAGGAGAGAGGCCGGAAATGAATGGTAGGAAAACAACGAAACCGATCTCTTGCAACAGACTCTGTGGTTTCATTTAAGGATCGTCTGTGATTTGCGGCACAATTTATGAATAGTGCAGGTTAGATCGCCTCCAGTGAGGAGGCATTGGTTTCGCGCCAGGCCAGAACCAGTCTGAAGGTTTCATTACTCACTTCCACAGGCAACGATTGTTTCACTTCAGACAGAGATGAGTAGGGATCAGCATCTTCCAGGGCCTGAAGAATAACCTCGAAGGATTCACCAATGACGGATTTGATATCCATCAACCGGCCAGTCTTTACCAGAGCGATAAAATGCTTCATTACACTGGCCTGTTGTATACCCAGTCTGCCGGCAATGGCAGCAACGCCCAAACCTTGTTGATGCAGATCCAGCGTCAACATCTGGCCATCACTGGCATGACCTTCCGACGTGGTATTGCGTGTCGCCGGTCTGCGTTCTCGCGATTTGTCCCCGGCATGATGGCAGTATTCCTGAATCGTTTGCAGAAGAATATCTCCGTATTGTTCCTGTTTATGCGCACCGAATCCATTGATGCCCTGTAATTGTTTTTGAGAAGAGGGTTTCTGAGCGCTGATTTGCATGAGCGTCGCATCACTGATCAGGGCATGGGGCACAATATCTTCCTGATCTGCCAGTTCGTTGCGTAATTGGCAAAGCCTGGAGAATAATTCATCATCGCGCCCGGCCCCCTGGCTTTTTTGCGTCCACCTGGGACGTTGGTGGAACTTCGCCAGTACAATAGGTTTACTGTCACCCAGCAAGGATTCGGCTGATTGAGTGAGTTTCAACACTGAATGATGACAGATATCCTGATTCAGATATCCCAGGTGTATGAGTTGACGGATGAGTGATAGCCATTCGTCAGCGCTGAGCTTTTTTCCCGCGCCATAGGATGCCAGCTTTTCGTGTCCGTGGGCACGGACCTGGGATGTTTTGGCGCCCCGCAGGACATCAATTACATAATTGATGCCAAACCGTTGTTCCAACTCCCTGATCGTCTTTAGTGCGATTTGGACATACTGTGTGGCATCGAAAGTTTCCAGCGGATTCAGGCAAATATCACAGTTTCCGCAAGGTTCACTCAGCCTCTCACCAAAATAGCCAAGCAGGACGCGGCGGCGGCAGGTAAGCGCCTCGGCAAAACCGATCATGCTCTCCAGCTTGAACATTTCAATGCGCTTCTGCTCGGCGCCTTCAACATTTTCAATGAGTTTTCGCACCAGGCTGATATCAGCCGAACTGAACAGGAGCAGGGCTTCGGATTCCAGGCCGTCGCGTCCGGCCCTGCCCGTTTCCTGGTAATAGTTTTCAATGCTCTTGGGGATGTCAAAGTGAACAACAAACCGGACATTAGGCTTGTCGACCCCCATACCGAAGGCGATGGTGGCTACGATAACGCGCAGTCTGTTTCGCAGGAAATCATCCTGCGCCCGCTCCCTGGCCTTTGAAGGCAGGCCGGCGTGATAAGCAGCAGCACGGACACCATGGCGTTGCAAAGCCACCGCGACTTCCTCCACCCGTTTCCGTGAAAGGCAGTAGACGATACCGCTGTCATTTGGCCGTTCATCCAGAAATTGCAACAGCTGGGGTACCGGATGATGTTTCTGGAAGACCGTATAGCGGATATTGGGGCGGTCAAAACTGGAAACAAACTGCCGGGCCTCCTTCAGCTTCAGGCAGCGCAGGATATCTCCGCGCGTTTGTTTGTCCGCCGTGGCAGTCAGCGCAAGAATGGGCGTATTTTTAAATTTTTCCCGCAGCAGCCCCAGTTTAACGTAATCCGGGCGAAAATCGTGCCCCCATTGTGAGACGCAGTGGGCCTCATCAATGGCAAACAAGGCAATGTGTACATTTTTCAGATGAACCAGAAACTGTTTGGACAGGAGTCTCTCTGGCGCTACATACAAGAGATCCAGGGTTCCCGAATCCAGATCAGTGAGTACATTTCTTGCCTCCGCCACTTTCAGCGAGGAGTTGTAATAAGCCGCTCGTACGCCGCAGGCCTTCAATGTATCCACCTGATCCTTCATAAGCGAGATCAATGGAGATACTATAATGGCGGTTCCTTCTCTGATGATGGCGGGAATCTGGTAGCAAAGGGACTTACCACTTCCCGTTGGCATCAGCACAAAGGCATCTCTACCATTAATGAGCGTAGAAACGATATCTTCCTGCAGGGGCCGAAAATCGGAGTATCCAAAAACTGTTTTGAGACATTTTTTTGCTTCATTCATCGCAACCATTATTTCATTGTACATAATTTTCCACGTTTGCCCATACTGTTATTTTTTATGTCGGTAAAAGTTAGCACATTCGTGATCACCTCCGGGACGATTATCAGACAGGACGGGTTAAGGGATAGAGAAAGAATTTTTCGCATGGTAGTATGCTTTGTAAATGGCAGGGATTTCAGGCAAACACATTCTTATCACCCGAAGCAGCAAACAGGCAGATAAAACCGGTCGCACCATCAGCAGACTTGGGGGCATCCCTGTCTTGCTTCCATCTCTTGAGTTTTGCGGTCGGCCGCGGGAAGGGGATCGTGGGTTGCGCCTTCTGACACACGGGTGCGCCGAAACACTGTGTACCCTGTCGAACGCCGTCCAGGTCGTCACAAGCG
>CAZQZF010000041.1:6903-12463 GCA_964597745.1 uncultured Zetaproteobacteria bacterium | reverse complement strand
CGGAAAGAATCAGTTCGTCCGCCAGAGAGACGGCAAAATTTTCCCCGCCTATCCAGTGCCGGGCGCAGGCAACGGCATGCCCCAGACCCAGGGGTTGCTTCTGACGGATGTAGGCAATATTGGCCATACGGGAAATATGCGCGATTTTCTCGTAGAGCGATTGTTTACCAGCCTGCCGCAAATTACTTTCCAGTTCGAAGGAGATATCAAAGTGATCCTCGATAGCGCGTTTACCGCGACCGGTAATCATGACAATCCGGTCCAGCCCCGAGGCCAACGCCTCTTCAACTCCATATTGAATGAGCGGCTTATCTACAATCGTAAGCATCTCCTTCGGACTGGCCTTGGTGGCTGGCAGAAAGCGGGTTCCCATACCGGCGGTTGGAAAGATTATCTTGTGCAGATCCTTGCTCATAGCCACAGGATACGCACTTTAATCAAAAAATGAATGCTAAATAATGCTTGATAGGTAAAAAAGATAGACAATTTAAATGGTTTTATTTGATAATACACTCATATCATGAACAAGCATGGGGAGCGGCTTTGAAAGTAACGGTTTTTGGCAGTGCCTTTGTTGGTCTTGTAACTGATACCTGTCTAGCTGAGTCCGGTCACAGGATCATCTGCGTAGACGTTGATGAAGAGAAGATTGACCGCCTGAATCATGGCTGGGCGCAGCTTGGTAAAAGATAAGTGACCGGCATCGAAGATAACCGCATGACGCACTGTTTATCAAGGCACGCCATTGCCTTACTGTTTGTTGCTTTCGGGCTTATCACCCCCTGCATCCTCTACGCCTCCACCGTCAATGCGGCAAACCTTGATACGCCTTCCGGTCATTCATTAGCCGTTAAGAATGAGCAGGGAGCTACCAATACGATTGCGGAAAAGGAGCGGATTGACAGCGAGAAGCAGGCCATTCTGGATGCCATTGAATCATGGCGCACCGCCTGGAGCGCCAAGGATCAGGAGAACTATTTCCGGGCCTATGCGGCCGATTTCATGCCCGCGCACCCCTCTTCCCTGCCTGCCTGGAAAAAACACAAGAAACATCTGTTTGCGATCAGGACCTACATGCGCGTGCGGCTCGGCAGCGTCAATATTGAGATACTGGAGACAGGCCGCCGCGCTCGCGCGCGCTTCCATCAAAAATACGATGCCAATGGCTACCATAGCGTTGATAACAAAGAGCTCCTGCTCACCAACAAGGGCGGTGGATGGAAGATTGTCCGTGAACATGTCATCCCGGCCACGCAAAACATGACCAGGTTAACCCGGCTTGACCAAAAGCCGGTTGAAGCGTCAAAAACAGCCAAGGATTCTCCAGGACAAAACAAGGCGGAATCCGGCCACTCACAGGTTGAGACCGCCAGTTCCGCCGCAAAAATCGAAAAACAGCCTAAGGAAAAGAATAGAACTGAAAACCAGGCGGTGAGAAATGCACCCGCAACCGAAAATAAAAAACCACACAATCCATTTTCGATCCGCGCTGAAGCTGATTACCGGCGGGCCTTAAAATTGATCAAAGAGGGGAAAAACGGGGAGGCATTGGATCTGCTTGCCCCTTATACCGTGGCACCAAAGAATTATCCCGAAATCACCGCTGATTATATCGCAGTTCTCGTTTGGGTTGGTAAACTGGATAAGGCCATCGAGAAATACGAAGCATTGCCAGAGGGCTTTCCACGCAGGGCCTACCTGTTAAGGAATGTGGCAAAGGCCTATTATGACAAGAGTCGCTATGACAAGGCCCTCTCACTGTACAAAGCCACGCTACAAAATGATGCGTCGGATCAGATTGCCCAGCAAGGACTGATCTTAACCCTCATTCGCTCAGGCAAACTCGGGAAGGCTGAAGTTCAGTTGGAGACGTTTCTGCTAAAAGAGCCTGAATCCCAGGCTCTGAATATGGTGAAGCCCGGCGTCCTGGCTGCCCGGGGAAAATATAGTCAGTCTGTTCATCAGTTCCGATCTTTACTGGCTCGGAAGGATACGGACAGGGCTTCCATCTACAGGGACCGAAGGCGCCTTATTGTTTCTCTTGGCACCGAAAAACAGAGGGACATGCTCTCTCAATTGAGGCGGGAGGCGAAGCAAAACCCGGAGGCGTTCAGCCGGGATTATATTGTAGCTCTTGCCCTGACCCGGCATTTCAATGGGGCGGTTAAGGCTTTTAAGGCCGAAAAATTAGCGGCAAGTTCATTCTCGAATTACGATTTGAGCCTGGTCGCCTGGTCGTACTTCAAGATCGGCAATATCAAACAATCAAAACGTTACTACCGCCAGATTCTGGCCGCGGATGCCACGGATACGCGGGCGAATATTGGTATGTCCTACAACCTGGCCATGGAGGGCAAGGAGGATGAAGCAATCACTATTCTGGACCGCCTGCTCAAGAAGCAGCCAAACAATATTGATGTACGCTATGCGCGGGCATATATCTTTGAGAAGCAAAAGAAATTTGGACGTGCGGCCAGTGAATATGAACGGATTCTGGCCGTTTCCCCGGATGCCATGGCGGCCAGACCGGCATTGGTACTTAATCTCGTTGACGCCGGTGATGCGGATAAGGCCGCCAGACTTCTGAATAAATTCAGGCGGGACAACCCCGATTACCTGCCGCTTATTCTGACCAGGCCGCGGGTGCTGATCGGGCAGGGAAAATATGGAATGGCGCTGGAGTCGTATCGTCAGGTTGCGGCAAGGCCGGATGTAAACAGGCAAGCAATCTTCAGAGAACGGGATGACATGATCACTTCACTGCCGGATAACAAGCGGAAGGCATTGCTTGATTCCCTTCATCGAAAAGCGCAACAGGGCAAGCAAAACGCATTGCGGGATTTTATTCTCGCGCAGGTTCTTCACGGAAATTACAAGACAGCTACCAAGACTTTCGAAGACGCTGGTTTACCGCATGAACAATATTCCCTCAATGAACTCAACTGGATTGCCTGGGCCTATTTCAAGCTTGGCAATACTGAACAATCGAAACAACTTTATCTAAAGGCGCTGAAGGAAGATCCTGGACTGTTGCGCGCCAGAATTGGCATGGCCTACAACCTGGCGCTTGAGGGGCGTATGCTGTCCGAAGTAAAAAAATACAAAGAGTCAAAGATAAAGACGAATGAAGCTATAGTCATGGCGGATGAACTGGTCAAAGATTTTCCAAATGATGTGGAGGCTCACTTTGCCCGTGCGTATGTATTTGAACAGCAGGGACTGTTCTGGCGTGCGATCCATGAATATGACGAGGTTCTAAGGATCGCGCCTGAAAACCTTGTCGCGGTAAAGTTAAAACTAATGGACTTGTCATCCCTGGGCGCCAGTTCTATTGCCCTTGAGGAATTGGGAAAGAAGCTACCCGGGGACAGGAATCTGCGGAAATCCTTCAGGGGCGACATGGTTGTGGACAGCCTGCATTGGGATGAATTCAACAAGGCCATAAAGATGATACAACCGCTGCTGACGGAAAAAAAAGATGTCAGGCCACGATTCGATTATATTGTCGCCCTGGCGGAAAACAGAGATATGAAAAAGGCCATTGCCGCCTATCAGAAACTTCTGGATGACGGAATTTCACCTCCATCATGGGTCCTTGAAAATGTCGGCAGGGCCTATCTCTATCTAAAAAAGCCCGGCAAGGCCCTGGAAACCTATGACAAGGCGCTTGAGCTGGATCCTCGCTCATACAATGCCCGCTTTGGTAAATTTTACGTGCTGCAGGAGACCCGTAAGTGGAAGAATGCCGAGAAAATCCTTGCAAAGCTGGATAGGGAATACAGGTGGACTTACTGGCAGGGCAAGCAGAAACAGCCCGTGCCGAAGAAGCTGGAGATTGCCATCGCCCGAGGCTGGAAGCTGGCCTATGAAGACCGGCTGAATGAAGCGGAGGAGTATTTCTCGGACCTGCACAGACAGGCGCCCGCCAACTCCGAGATTCGCTCAGCCCAGGCGTATATTTACCTGTTTCGTGGATGGCCGCGAAAGGCGCTGATGGAATTTCAGATCATTGAAACCATGGATCCGGAAAACCTTGAGGCGAGGATTGGCAGGGTCAGAGCGCTTAATGAGCTGAAATTCAAGGAGGAAGCCCGGAAGGAGAAGAATGCGATCATCTATCAGCCCGGAAAGGAATATTTTAAAAGAACAAATGTTAAAAAACTTGATCGCGACCTGCTGCTTGAATCAAAGTTCCGGCTTGGATTTGACTTCGTCTATGAAGATTCCACGGATGATTCCAGTGATTATCTGACAAGGTTGAGACTGGCCGTACCCCTTACCCTGCACACCGATTTAACCGCCTATATTCTTCGCCGGAAAACGGCGCAGCTCGAATCATTTGGCCAGTTCGACCGCTTTGGACTGGGCATTGATCATACCTTCAACAGTGACTGGCGCGCGACCGAGACCGTTTCATTCGATGTGAATCAGGGAAGCGAAGTTGGCTCATTGACTGAACTGGTCTATACACCTGATGACCACTGGCGGCTTGATGCCTCCTACGACACGTTCGCGGTGGATATTGCACTGCGCGCCCGCGCCTTTGGCATTCGTGCACGCAAGGCCAGTGCGGGCGTCACCTACCGCCAGAGTGAATGGCGCGAGATCGCGCTTGGCTACACACACTGGGACTTTTCGGACAAGAATAACCGGGAGGAAGGGCTGCTTAGATATGAGCAGGGCCTGTGGGTTCGAAACGACTGGCGGCAACGCCTGTTTCTGGACTATTACCTGGCCAGAAATACCCTGCTTAACCGGCCGTATTTCAACCCCCGTTGGGCCTGGAGCATTACCGGCACCCTGATGACGCAACAGACGGTCTGGGACATTTATGACAGGAAATTTGTTCACAAGCTGTTTCTGACAGGTGGCAATTCCAATCAGTCGAGTTTCGGCAACAAGGGGATCATGATTATCCGCTACCAGCAGGAGATTGACTTTACGGATACGCAGGCCTTGCTCTGGGGCGTCACATGGAGCAGGCAACCCTTTGATGGCGACTTCGTTAATACCCGAAATCTTTATCTGACCTATGAGGGTAAGTTCTGATGTTGAAACGCTTCTTTTTTCCCCTCGCAATCCTCATTTCCGTGATGCCGGTCTGCCAGGCCGAGGTTATAAAGCCCGCCATAAAACCGGGTGAATTTGTGACCCTGTGTTATCATGCAATTCCGGACAGGCCCAAGCAGGGAGATATATATTCCATTCCTCAGCGCCGCTTTACCGAACAGATCGAGTACCTGAAAACACACGGTTATCATCCTGTCTCCCTGAATGACATCATCCAGGCGCATAAAGGCGGGAAACCGCTGCCTGCAAACGCTGTTTTTCTTACCTTCGATGATGGCTATGTCTCCTATTACAACTTTGTGGTGCCTCTGCTTGCGAAATATGGCTATCCGTCCATGCTGGCTGTTGAAAGCAGCTTTATCGCCAAACCGCCCAAGGATTTGCCGGAAAAAATAATGAGCTGGGATCAGCTCCGGGAACTTTCACAACACAAACTCATTCATCCTGTCCCACCCCCCCACTACCTTCCACGCCACCTTCCCTACCTGTC
>CAZQZF010000041.1:2148-6893 GCA_964597745.1 uncultured Zetaproteobacteria bacterium | reverse complement strand
TCAGCTCCGGGAACTTTCAAAAAACAAACTCGTTGCTCTGGTCTCACACACCTAAGACATGCACGGTGCCATTCAATACAATCCGTCAGGAAATGTAGCCCCTGTGGTCAGCATTCGCGGCTATGACCCCAAGGCCAAACGCTATGAAACAGGTGCGGAATACAGGGCCAGAATCGAAAGGGATTTCAGGCAACAGAATTCAATTTTCCAGAAGGAACTCGGGTATAAATCCAACGTCATCGTCTGGCCGCATGGTAGATATAATGACATCAGCTGGGATGTGGCCAGAAAATATGGCTATGAACTTGGATTCACCCTGGAATGGGGCTTTCAAAATGTACGAGATCTCCATGCCATCAATCGTATTCTGATCGAAAATGAACCCATCAGCAGTTTTATTGAAAAGATAACCTATCCCACGCGCAAGGGCCATATCCGGGCCGCACAGGTGGATCTGGACTTGATCTACGATCCCGAATCATTCGCCAGAACGGATGTAAAGCTTGGCAAACTCATCGATCGGCTCTATGAGATGAAAATCAATACCGTTTTTCTGCAGGCATTTGCCGACCCCGAGGGATCGGGTAATATCAAGAGCGTCTATTTCCCGAACCGGGTGCTGCCAGTCCGGTCAGATATCTTCAGCCATGTCGCTCACCAGCTGATGATTCGCGATATTGCCGTTTATGCCTGGATGCCGACCCTGAGTATCGTCTTTCCCAACGCGGAGCTGGATAAGCGTCTGCGCGTACGTGAACTCGCCGGGGGGAAACCCAGATTGAGCCGATCCTGGTATCACCGTCTCAGCCCCTTCAGTGAGGAGGTAAAAAAACGGGTCCGCATGCTCTATGAGGACTTGGCGGCGCATACGCAGCTAGAAGGAATCCTGTTTCAGGATGATGCCTATCTGACGGACAGGGAAGATTTTCATCCGGCCGCAATCGCCAGTTACAAGAAAAAATTTGGCAGCGACATGGTCATGGTCGCCTTGAAACAGAATGATCAGGCCTTGATGAACAGATGGACGGATTATAAAACACAGGTGCTGATTGACTATACCAAAGACCTGATGCATGCGGTCAGGCGATTCCAGCCGGAGGCGAAGTTTGCCCGGAACATCTACGCCGGTCCGGTCATGGAGCCTCAGTCTGAAGAATGGTTCGCCCAGAATTACGATAACTTTCTGCAAGCATATGATTATGTTGTCGTCATGGCCTATCCCCAGATGGAAAAAACCAGCCATCCGATCCAGTGGTTAAGGAAACTCGTACGAATTGCCAAAGGTTCTCGGCACAATCTGAAAAAGACAATCTTCAAGGTTCAGGCCTATGACTGGAAGAGGGAATTATGGCTGAAGGACGGACTGGTTTTATCGGAGCTCCGCCACATTCTGGCGGCAGGCGGGATAAATTTGGCCTACTATCCGGATAATTTTCTATTGAACAGGCCCGAGCTTTCGACAATCAAGCTTGAAATGTCCACAAGAACTGCTCCGGACGGATCAGGGGGATAACATGCGCGCCTTTCTCCTTTTTCTGAGTGATTTTGTCTTCCTGTATCCACTCCTGATGAGCTTCATGTGGATGGTAGGAGGTGTAATTTTTTACTGGCGGCACGAGCGTGGACAGTATAAGCCTCCCGATCTAGAGGAATATCCGCTATTTTCCATCATGATTCCCGCCCATAACGAGAGCCATCAAATCACCAATACGGTCAACGAGCTTCTTCATATTGATTACCCCAATTATGAAATCATCATCGTTGACGACGGCAGTACGGACGGCACCGCCGCCATCGCTCACGGACTGTGCGAAAAACATGAGCAGGTCCGGGGGGTTTACCTGAGGGATAATCAGGGTAAAGCCGCCGCCCTGAATCAGGCCTGTCTGATAACCAGGGGAGATTATATACTCACCCTGGACGCGGATGCGCTGCTGGACGATCAGGCGCTGAAATGGATGGCCTGGCATTTTAACAAATTTCCGCGTGTCGGGGCCGTCACCGGAAATCCCAGAGTGCTGAACCGAACGACTCTGCTGGCTAAAATCCAGACTGGAGAATATGCCACAATCATCGGCCTGATTAAACGCGCACAGCGAATCTGGGGCAAGGTCATGACTGTGTCCGGAGTGATTACCGCCTTCCGCAAGCAGGCTCTCGTTTCGGTCGACTTCTGGGATGCGGGGATGTCCACTGAGGATATCGCCATCACCTGGAAGCTGGAGAGGAAATTCTGGGATATCCGCTTTGAACCCAGGGCTACCTGCTGGATTCTGGTTCCTGAGACCCTGGGTGGAATCTGGAGTCAGCGCCTGCGCTGGTCCATGGGCGGCATTGAGGTTTTATTGAGGCATATGGATATCTGGAAGTCCTGGAAACAGCGCCGGCTGTGGCCGGTCTACCTGGAATACCTGTTAAGCTCCATCTGGGCCTATTGCTTTTACCTGATCATTGCCATTTGGGCGTACCAGGCGATATTCAATATCTTTGAACCGATCCGTTTCGCTCCCCCGCTACCTCCAGCCTGGACAGGTTCCATCCTGGCGCTGGCCTGCCTTGTCCTGTTCTGGGTCAGCCTGCTTCTGGATTCCGCTTACGACAGGAAAATGTTCCGCTATCTGTTCTGGGTCATCTGGTATCCGTTTATGTATTGGATCCTTAGCGCCACCGCCGTAGTGGCCGCGGTGCCAAAAGTTCTGTTCGGCAAGGGGCAACGAGGAACCTGGACTAGCCCTGACCGTGGAATTCATCTGAAATGGTGATAAGAAAAGAGAAGTGATGTCATGTCAGATATAGAAATTATTGATAAGCCAGAGGCGAAGTCCACCTGGCAGCATATTTCGGATATGAGTCTTACCTCTTTGATGTGGGCAGGGTGGCTGTATCTGTTTCTGCCCGTAGTCAATATGTTGATGTGGGTATTGGGTCTCAGCTATTTCTTTACCGAGTTGACGGAGGAAGCCTCTTATATCCAGATGCAGCATCTGTTTGAGACTACCGGCTGGACGATCATCATCGCATTTCTTATATTACGGCTGTGGGGGCTTTGGAATTATTTTCGCTTTGGCAGACCTTCGCGTGAACGCCGCCATCAGGCGCTGCAACCAATCTCCATCGATAAGATATCCGAGCATTACAAACTGCCGCCAAATGAAGTGGTAGCCATTCAAAATCTCAAGGAAATCGTTTGGCCCATGAATAAAAGCATGGATCCTGTCGAGGACGTTGCCCAATGGATTGCCGGGATGGAAAAGAACCTGAAAACAGATGCCGGTTAATACCGGAGACGGCATAGGCCAGGCTGAGATGATCGAAAAACAGGAAATGATATGAAGGTAACGGTTTTTGGCAGTGGCTATGTGGGCCTCGTAACTGGTGCCTGCATGGCCGAGTCCGGGCACAAGGTAGTCTGTCTGGATATTGATGAGGACAGGATTGCGCGCCTGAATCATGGGGAGATTCCTATCCATGAACCTGGTCTTGAGGCCCTGATTGCGCGAAATCAGGAATCCGGCCGGCTGCGTTTCACCACGGATGTGGCCGAAGGCGTGGCCCATGGCCTGTTCCAGATTATCGCGGTCGGCACGCCGCCAAATGAAGATGGTTCCGCTGATCTGAAATATATGCTCGCCGTGGCCCAAACCATTGGCGAGAACATGTCTGATTACCGTATTATCATTAACAAATCTACAGTGCCGGTGGGCACCGCGGACCGGGTGCGGGATTGTATCGCCAATGAGCTGAACAGGCGCCACCAATCCATTGGGTTTGATGTCGTATCCAATCCGGAATTCCTCAAGGAAGGCGCCGCCATCACGGACTTCATGAAGCCGGACCGGATTGTGGTGGGTAGCTCCAGTGAGCATGCCAGACGCATGATGGACAAATTGTATGCGCCGTTTAACCGAAGCCATGACCGTGTTCTGCACATGGATCCACGTTCCGCTGAATTAACGAAATATGCAGCCAACTCCATGCTGGCCGCCAAAATAAGTTTCATCAATGAGTTGGCCGGTATCGCTGAAAAGGTTGGGGCTGATATTGAGCATGTGCGCCAGGGCATTGGATCCGATTCACGGATTGGCTATCAGTTTATTTATCCCGGCTGTGGATATGGCGGCTCCTGCTTCCCCAAGGATGTGAAGGCGCTGATCTATTCCGCCAAAACTACAGGCTATGAGGCAAGATTGTTACAAGCCGTTGAGATGGTGAATGATCGTCAGAAACATGTGCTATTCAAGAAAATTCGGTCGTATTTTCATGATGACCTAAAGGGCCGCACGATAGCCTTGTGGGGACTGGCCTTCAAACCGGGTACTGATGACATGCGGGAGGCGCCAAGCCGGGCGCTGATGGCTGATCTGTGGAAGGCAGGAGCCGCAGTCCAGGCCTTTGACCCGGTTGCCACACGGGAAGCCGATCGTATTTATGGGCAACGCCAGGGGCTTACCCTCTGTGCATCAGCGGAGGAGGCCCTGGAAGGTGCGGATGGCCTCGCTATCGTGACGGAGTGGAAGGGGTTCAACAACGTGGATATTGAGAACCTGAAGGCTGTTCTGAAATATCCTGTCATCTTTGACGGACGCAACCTGTATGACCCTGCAACCATGGCCAGTCTGGGGGTTGATTATTTCGCCATCGGCCGGGGAATCTCATAAGGAATGAATGCTTGGTAAATATCGGATAAATATTGACATTTGGGGAAGGCCATGCTATACGCTTGAACAGGTTCCGGACATTATAGT
>CAZQZF010000041.1:0-2048 GCA_964597745.1 uncultured Zetaproteobacteria bacterium | reverse complement strand
TTGACATTTGGGGAAGGCCATGCTATACGCTTGAACAGGTTCCGGACATTATAGTGGGAGCTATACGCCTTGGCCAGGCAGCAGGGAGCAGCGCATGGCCGGGCATGAAGAGGTTCGGAAAGCCGTATGCATGGTTTGATGGGGAGGGCTTCTTATGAAAGCGCCGATGGATTGGTTGTGGGGGCGCCGCCGGGCGAAGGGGGTGGGAACAGGCAGGCCGATTTCTGACGCTGACGGAAACCTGTCCTCTACTCTGCCTGGAATGGTCTTTAAACATTGCTTGAATGTGCTGTTTACGTTGATGGTGATATGCCTTCTGCCGATGCAAGCGGAGGCGGCTAATTTTACCGCCGCTCCGGGATCTCCCTTTTCGACGGGAGGAATGGTTCCTGAATCGGTGACGAGCGCGGATTTCGATGGCGATGGCAAGCCGGACCTGGCCGTGGGCGGAAACTTCGGGGGCACAACAAACGATGTCGGAATTCTGTTGAACAATGGCGTTGGCCTCAGTCCGGTTTTTGGGCTTGTGGGACTCCATACGACAACGGGGAGAGCTGCATCGGTGGCGAGCGCGGATTTCGATAGTGATGGCAATGCGGATATAGCTACTGTGAATCCTAGCAAAGACAATGCCAGCGTTCTGTTGGGCAATGGTTTGGGTGGTATTCTCGGCCCTGCGTCGACTTTTACGACAGGAACTGGCCCTAATTCCGTGACGATCGCGGATTTCAATGAGGATAACAGGCCGGACCTGGCCGTGGCGAATCAGAATGGCGGCTCTGGCAACACCGTCAGTATTCTGTTGAACACCAGCGCTGTCGCGGGTACGGCTGTTTTTGCTGCCAAAACGGACTTTCCGGTAGCACCCGGAGTGAATCCCTTCTCCGTGACGAGCGCGGATTTCGATGGTGATGGCCATGCGGATTTGGCTACGGCGAATGCGAATTCGGGCAAGGTCACCGTTCTGTTGGGCGATGGCGCGGGGAGTTTTTCCACTGCGAAGGGCTTTGAGGCGGCAGGGTCTCTTCGATCGGTGACGAGTGCGGATTTTAATGGCGATAGCAAGCCGGATATAGCCGTGGTGTCCGATGCCGGCAATGCCATTGTTCTGTTGAATACCAGCACCGGCACAGGCACGCTTAATCTTAGTTTTGCCGCTTTCGTGAACTTTCCGGTAGGAACAAGTCCCAGATCGATAACGAGCGCGGATTTCGATGGCGATGGCGATCCCGACCTGGCCGTGGCGAACGAGAATTCCAACAATGTCAGCGTCCTGTTGAACACGACCCCTCTCCTGGGCCTGGTGGCCTCTTTTGGCTCCGCGATGAACTTTGCGGCAGGGACGATCCCCCTCGACATCACGAGCGCGGATTTCAATGCGGATGGCAAACCGGACCTGGCCGTGGCGAACAAAAATTCCAACAATGTCACTGTTCTGTTGAATACCTTTCCGGACAGCTCCGTTCCAACTGGAACCATCGTCATCGATGCGGGGAATACCTCTACAAACTCCACCGCCGTGACTTTGACGCTCACATGCAACGATAATGTCGGTTGCACACAAATGCAGTTCTCCAATGATAATGCGACCTGGAGCGCGCTGGAGGCGAATGCCACTGGCAAGAGCTGGACGCTTGCGTCGGGAGCCGATGGCGTGCGCACTGCGTATGCCCGTTTCAAAGATGCGGTGGGTAATACGTCCGCCGTCGTGAATGATACGATTACGCTCGATACAGCACCCCCGGCAGCCCCGTCGATTACTGCCCCCGCAAATAATACGGTCACAAACAACACCGCACGGCCAACGATTTCCGGCACGGCGGAGCCGAATGCGGCGGTAACGGTAAAGGATGGAGCAACTTCGCTTGGCTCTGTCACGGCTACAGGCGGCAACTGGACCTTGGCGAGTGGTGGCGCAACCCTCTCTGAAGGAGCCCACAGCTTCACGGCTTTCGCTACCGATCAGGCGGGCAATGCCGGTCCTGCATCAACAGCAATCACATATACGGTGGATACCACGGCCCCGGCCATCACTAAGCCGGCTAATA
>CAZQZF010000040.1:0-12763 GCA_964597745.1 uncultured Zetaproteobacteria bacterium | reverse complement strand
ATCATCCGGAATTCAATACCTCATTGTAAGATGGGGTTCGTTAAGCGCTTACATATCAATCAGTTCAAGAATCACTTCAGCCGCTTCTAATGTCCGGTTTTGATAAGACAAAAGCGTTCGCTCCAGCATCTCGGAAAATTTGCGCGACTGCACTACATTGTGCCGCGACATTGATTTAATTTCGTCCGATAGAAGCTTCTTCAATAGCTCCAGCTGAAGATTCACATGCGGGCTCGCCTTCACCGTCGCCAGGAACTCATCGGACAGAATCGAAATATCCGGCTTCTGAATACCTGCCGCGCCAAATACATCCAGCACGCCCTCTGATGCGACCGCTTCAGAGATAATCTGCTTGATGGCGGCATTCAGCTCCTCGGTGCTCTTGCCACTGCCACCGATGGCATACTTACGGATGTTCTTCTGAACCGCCTGAAAATATCCCAGATCATCGCGGAGACCACGCGCACCCTCCAGATGGATGGTAATGGCCGCCGCCTTGTTGAGCTTCACCATTTCATCGAGGAACCGCTTCTTTCCATCATCAAGCCCCAGGATGTAATTCGCACCACCCGTCAACGCCGCCAGTCGTTTACCTGCTTCGGTTGTGAAATAACCGGAATAATCGAATCCATGGAACATATCTTTGATAATGCCGAATTTTTCCATGAGCAGGTCCAGTGCAACCTCGACCGGCAGCCCCGGCTTCTCTCCCTTCCCGCCTCCATAGGTGCCAACCGCCTTGCGCAACTGATCCGCCAGCCCCAGATAGTCCACCACCAGCCCGGATGGCTTGTCCTTGAACACACGGTTCACGCGGGCAATCGCCTGCATCAGGCCGTGCCCTTTCATGGGTTTATCGGCATACATCGTATGAGCGCACGGCACATCAAAGCCGGTCAGCCACATATCGCGCACAATCACCATCTCCAGCAGATCATCCGGATTCTTGAAACGCTTTTCAATCTGCTTCTGCTGCGGCTTGTTGCGGCGATGCGGTTGAAAGTTCAGCGGATCGGATGAGGAGCCGGTCATCACCACCTTGATATGCCCTTCTTCATCCTTGTCGGAATGCCATTCGGGCCTGAGCTTCACAATCTGATCGTACAAATCAACAGCGATACGGCGGGACATGACCACGATCATCGCTTTGCCGTCGATAATCTCCTTGCGCCGCTCCCAGTATTCCACAATATCCCTGGCAATCTGTTCTAACCGCTCTTCGGTGCCGACCATCGCCTCCAGCCTAGCCCATCGGCTCTTCAGCTTCGCCTTGGTCGGTTCTTCCTCGCCTTCCGTGACTTCCTCGAAATCCTCATCAAGCAGCGGCTTGGCTTCATCCGGCAGCTTGATTTTGGCAAGTCTGGCCTCGTAATAGATGGGTACGGTGCGCTCATCTTCCACGGACTGGCTGATGGTGTAGGTATCCACATAATCGCCGAACACAGCCGGGGTAGATTTATCGTCAAACTCAATCGGCGTGCCGGTAAAACCGATAAACGAGGCATTGGGCAGGGCATCGCGCAGATTGCGGGCGAAGCCTTCCACAAAGGCGTAATGCGAACGATGCGCCTCATCAGCAATCACGACGATGTTTCGCCGGTCGGAGAGCTGCGGCATGCGCTCGCCTGCCGCCGTACCGAATTTCTGAATGGTCGTGAACACCACGCCGCCACTGGCCACCTTGAGCAGATCGCGCAGGTCTTCCCGGCTTTCGGCCTGTGATGGATGCGGAATCAGATCGGAAGCCTTGCTGAACTGGGAGAAAAGCTGGCCATCCAGATCGTTACGGTCGGTAATCACCACCAGTGTCGGATTGGCCATGGCAGGGTTCACAACAATTTTACCGGCATACAGACACATGGAAATAGATTTGCCGGAGCCCTGCGTATGCCAGACCACGCCGATGCGCTTGTCACCTTCCGGTGAGGATGCCTTGATGGTCGCCGTCACGGCCTTGTTGACAGCATGGTACTGGTGATAACCGGCCAGTTTCTTTACATAGCCATCATCCGTTTCCCAGAAGATAAAATAGCGCAGATAGTCCAGCAGCCGTTGTTTCTCAAACACGCCCTCAATCAACACCTGCAACTGTGGCACTGCATCAGCGGCCATTGCCGAACCACATCCACCGTACGCCAGGCACCGGACCACTCCATGCCTGCCGTCAAGCTGCCGATTTTGGCCTCCGCCCCATCGGAGATAACCAGAATTTCATTGCTGTTGAACAGCGCCAGAATATGCGCCTTGTAGGTCTGAAGCTGATTCCATGCCGAGGTCAGCGTGGCGTTTTCATCCTCCGGGTTCTTCAACTCGATCACGGCAAATGGAAAGCCGTTGAGGTACGCCACCAGATCAGGCCGCCGATTATGTTTGCCCTCGATCACGGTAAGCTGATTCACGATCAGCCAGTCGTTATTATCCGGATGCTCAAAATCCACCAGCCAGGCCAGATCACCGCGCAAACCGCTATCGCCGCGCACCTGCACCTCAATGCCCTTGGTCAGCATCCTGTGGAATGCGAGATTGTTTTCTTCTAGTGAAGGGCTGTCCAGCTGTCCCAGCCTGTGCATCACATCATCCAGCGTATCAGCATCCAGATGCGGATTGATACGCGCCAGAGCCGAACGCAGACGGCCTTCCAAAAGCACCGCGCCATAATCGGCGCGCTCGGGAGTCATACTATCCGGTGCGATGTCGCCACCATTCACATAGGCATAGCCCAGCGCTTCAAACCACTGGATGGCTGCTTCCTCAACGACGGATTCAAATCCGCTCATGAATGGCACTTCCCTTGAATCACCACGTATCCACGCCGAATTTCCTCCTTGAAGGATTCGGGAATACGCGCCCAATCCATCACCTGCACCAGCATGGGCAACGGGCTTTCCACCAAGGTTTCCTGTAATTCAGACAGTGTTGCAAGAGGCTGATCAGGAGCGTTAGGCCGACAAACCACCAGATCAAGATCGCTGGCATCATGACTGTGGCCATGCACACGGCTGCCATACGCCCATACATCACAGTTAGGCACAACGGCTTGCAAGATTTCCCGTAATATATGCAAATGCTCCGGTTTCAGGTCAAGCGTCAGATTCATGTTCACCCTGATCAATCACATCCGCCAGGTACTTTGCATCTCGCACAAAACCGGGGAGCAATTTCAATGTTTGCTCGGCAAATTCCTCACCATAATCATGCGCGGTATTGTTACGATTATCCCGATAAGCCAGCCATCGTTCAACGCTTTCAATGGTTAACAAGCTGTGTTTTGCCCCATAACGAAACAAATCCTTGAATACCAGCCGATCAACTTCTTTGGGCGTGGCAAAGTAAGGCCTCAATACTTTACGCAACAGCTTGCCGGATGTTTCCAGAGACAATTCAAAACTTTTAATGGCAGCATTTCGGAACACATCATATTCGATACTGCCCGATTCACTCTTTGCCAACATATCAAGCGCACTTTCAAGGCTGCTTATACACCGCCGTAGATATACCGTATTTAATGCCATGCCCTTACCTCACTTTATGACTGTTTACCTGCGTACCCATTAATATTGCATCATTTACAAGCTCCTTCGCCCAAACCTCCGGGCATGAAGCATCCAGACAACAAACCACCTGCTTCCTGTTGCGATGAAATAAATTGCCCATGCAATTTCAACCTATTACATCCTTCAGTTGGCATATCTTCCTGTTGCCATGAAATAAAAATAAGGTCATCCGCCCTCCTTAAGCTGGTAGCGCCCGGTCTTTGACGCGCCGACAAACTCGATCAGTTCTTTTTCCTTCAATTCGGCAATATCCCGCTCTGCCGTTCGGATAGTAATCTGCCAGTGCTCTTTTAAAGCATCACCCTTAACATCCCGGCCTGCCGCCAGTTGCTCAATAAACCATCGCTGCCGATCATTCAGTTCAGTATCATTTACTCCGACATTTACTCCGACACTGGCGCGTACCTCCGGGTGCGGCTGGAAAATCACCCGCGTACACATGCCCGGTTCCTGCCATTCCGGTTCAGGGTATCCGCCCTCTTTGCACGCCTCGCTGATACGCTGCCAGCCGCTGCCCCAGCGCTCCATGATTTCAAGCCGATATATGCGTATCTCCTCAAACCATTGGGGTGATGAACCTTCGAAAACAGGGTTGATACGAGCAGCAATCATGGGAAACGCTTAAATAAGTATTTTATTGATTTTACTAGCTTTATCCGCCATTCTAACACCATTAAACGGTTATCTCTTAAATACAATTTCGTTGTTCATGCGCTGGGCAACCGCTCTTCATCGGCATGAGCATCGGAGACACCGGCAATGTTTCCATCGTCAGCCCGGCCAATAACCAGAGTTCCACCCGCTGTATTGGCAAACGCCACCAATGTTTTCAGGATCGGCTTGGAGGAAGACAAATCCCGCTTGAATTCCAGCGTTTTGCCTTCGGGAGAAGCCAAGATGGTTTGGATATCCATCATGCCCCCATCATCGCTGCGGAGTCCAATTGCCATCTTCATCGTACCAATTACACCAATGATATCCGCAGGCATTCCATAGTCCGTCAAGAATCGGCTTTATCAGCGCATGAACATCACAGTCAAAATTTTCTACAAGCACGTCTGGCAGGATAAGCATGTCACGATCAATTGCAGGTTGAGATTGCCAATCCCAATTTTGGCCTACAGCCAGTTTATATCCGCGTGCTCCAACGATTGTCAGTTGAAGCACAGCTGGCTCTGGTGTTTCTAAGGCCACAAGAGCATTAAGATATTGTTGAACGCTTTCATCCAATGACTGCACCAAAGTTGTTGTAGGAACAGCCTTCAACTCTTCGTTTTCCCGAATTGTATAGGCATCCACTGCTTCAATAGCGCCACTACGGAACCCCTGACAGTAGCCTGTATATCCACCCCCCGTTGATGAGGTATATGTCACCAAGCCGTCAAAGTTGATCTGTGAATTAAAGCCGAGGCTCCTAAATGGACGAAGCGACATATGTTGTTGATAAAGGTCGCTTGGAGCTATGCCTTGATATAACGACATGGCAGAGAACGGAATCACATGCAAAATTAGCTTTGGATTGTCCAAGGTGGGCACGGGTGTCTCGCCAGCGATAATCTTAGCCAGACGGTCATTACGAAACGCCTCAACTTTTTTCGGCAACTCATCAGACAGCGCAAAGGCAGAGCGAATTTCTGTGACATCCATCTGATACTTTCCGGCACTGTTGCGAGTGTAAAATCGCGAAGTATTTTTGAAAGTAACCATGTGTGGTGAAGCCCAGCTCTTCGGAATACGAATGAGTAAAACAGGGCCTTTCTCAAAGCCGTTGATAGCTTTCATATGTACACCGGGAATACGCGGGTCAATACTATCTCTGATTAGATTCTCCAGCCGGAGAATTGTTGCATCAGCATCTATCTCTAATAGACCGGGTATGGAAGTTGGCACACCTTGGTTTTCGGTGATGCCAAATAGCAAATCTCCGCCAGCAGCATTGGCAAAGGAGCACACATCTGCCAGAAACTCTTTCTTGTCGGCGTTGCCACCACCCGAAAGGGTCAATTTATAGTCAATGGTTCGACCTTCCGGCACCGCATTCGTTAGAAGCGCATCTATGTCTTCTTTCATAACCTGATCAATAGGCTTGGAGATCAATCTACTACCCTCGCAGTTTGTTCAGCCGCAAGTAATTTCTGGTACTGCCGAGGCCATGACTTGGGTGGGCAATGGCACATACCATCCTTACGAACGAATGCACAAATCCCAGGCAGTGAGTTGTTGCAGCAGATATCAGGGTTGGTATGTCGACATCCGAAAGTCATAGTTTCCGTATCACCCTGCTGGAGTGGAGAATGAAATCGTTTTGGTTGAGGCAACCGATCCCAATCTGTCGCAGCGCTCACTCTAACTCCTCCAGTTGATCTTCGGCATTTGGTACGCGGATTTCCCCTGAAATCAGTTTGGGTAACAACGCGTCACGAATAAGTGTAATAGTTCGCGATTGGTGTTCATTGATCTCGATTTTCTGATCTAGAGAAGAGACCAAGCTGTCAAAGTCCTGAACTATATAGCTGGGAGGCTTAATCACAGGAAGGCGTTCAAAGTCTTTTTTATTGATTGAGCCAAAGACGGTGCCTTCTGCATTGAATGATTCAAACCTATGTTCGAGAGCCTTTGCGACGCCAAATGTAAATGAAAGTGAACCACTATTGTGTCTCATAGAAGCAACGCCTCGACCCAAGCAACACTGCTCAGTTGCCATATTAGGCCTACCAACGGGAGCCCTAACACTGATCAAAGTATCGCCAGCCTCAGCAATTCGCTTTGGCTCTGTGCAAAAGACTCGACTGGTTGGAAAACGGAATCCAAAGTCAGTTGCCCCCTGAAAAAAAGGCATACCTTCCCCATCTTTGTTGTATGTATTTCCGGGAGGCGACTGCCCCATGATCAACTTAAATTCTTTCCCAACGGTTGATTCCTCCCAACCCTTAGGGATGGGGCCGAGTTCGGAAACGACCAAGGCTACGCCACCCTCACCTAAACCCTCTCCCAACGGGAGAGGACTTTTATTGCACTCACCATCCCCCTCGCCCTCTGGGAGAGGGGCAAGGGGTGAGGGTTGATTTTGATGAATCCAGTCAAAATCAATAAACCAGCTTTTGAAGATGGCCTGCGCCATCGCTTCCAGCGTTTTGTTCATCTTGTGGTTTAGTTCGATTTTGTCGTCCAGTGCTCCCAGCACCGAAGCAATCCGCTTTTGTTCGGGCAATGGTGGTGTTGGTATCAAAACTTTCCGTAGTTCTTTTTGCTTAATCCCCGTAACCGTAGTCCCCGATTCTCTAGCGCGCAAACGATGTTGTACGGTCGAAGACTGCAACACAAATTTAAGAAAACTGTTATCTAAAAGACTTTCCTTTCCCCTTAGCAATATCACTCGCTGAGCTAAGGCCACATTAGCTGAGCTCAATTGAGCAACTTCTCCCATCGGAGCTTCCGTTGTAATCAGAACATCCCCAGCCTTAGGTGAACCTCGGCGCATCCAATCGTCATACTCTTCTATCGCAATGAACTCACTTGGCTCATCAATTCGACCGCCTTTAATGATTTTTGCAGTAATTAAAGGGATACCCGAATTAGATTTCTTAGGGGTTTTCCCACGATAGTCGATAATGGCATCCATTAGCTCATCGATCGCCCTATCTGCCCACTCACCCCCCATAACCCAGCCTCGCCAGGGATTCTTTGATAGCCACGATCAGTTCCCGTCTCTGCTCACCAAACAGCTTATGCACCTTCAATCTCCCCGCCGAGTTCGGCCTCGATCTCTTCAACAGTCGGCAGGCTCGACTTCAGTTCTTCCGGCAATGTCTGGGTAATCTGGTACTCCGAGACGCCGATGGGCTTATGAATATCGCTGAGCGCATATTCCACCACCATTTTATCGCGCCCCTTGCACAATAGAAGCCCGATGGTCGGTTGATCGCCTTCCCCGCGCAGTTGTGCATCAACCGCCTTGATATAAAAGTTCAGTTTGCCAGCGTGCTCCGGCTCAAAATCAACTGTTTTCAGCTCCACAACCACATAACAGTGTAACCGGGTATGATAAAAGAGCAGGTCGAGAAAAAAGTCCCGCTCGCCAACTTGCAGTGATACCTGCCTGCCGATATAGGCAAACCCGGCGCCGAGTTCTAATAGAAAATCGGTGATATGTTGAATAAGCCCCTGCTCCAGTTGCCGTTCATCATGCTCTTTGGTAAGTGTCAGGAAGTCGAAGATATAAGGGTCTTTCAGGGTTTGGCGTGCCAGATCGGATTGCGGCGATGGAAGGGCAAGCGAAAAATTGGATATGGTTTTACCTTCACGCTGCCAAAGCCCACTTTCAATCTGATGGGTTAACACACTGCGACTCCAGCTATGAGTGATGGTGCTTTTCACATAGTACAAGGCTTCATCATGATTTTTGCACCTAGCAATGATAACCAGATTATGGCCCCATGGAATTTGGGCAACAGCCTGTTGCCCAATTGAACCATGGTCGCTCCAGAACAGAAACCATTGACGAATGTACTTCAGATTCCGTTCAGAAAACCCTTTTATCTCTGGAAACTCCACCATAAGATCATGGCTTAACTGTTTCAGAAACCCATCACCCCATGATGTTTCTTTTTGTTTCTGAACAACCTCCGCACCCAGCTCCCAGTAAAAGTTCAGCAGTTCCTGATTCACGGCTACCGCTGCCTTGAGTTGAACCTGGCGAACTTTGGCTTTCAGCCCGGTAAGCCAGTTTTTGTACTCGGCTACTTGGGCGAGATTGTCTGCTCTGCTCATCATGACAACCTTCCAAAGCCTGGTGCTGCAAATCCAACCCCCGCAGAAAGCATGGATATCTCCTGTTCGGTGAAGGCATAGGGCATCGTCGTTGAATGCTTCAGGCTTTCGAACCGGTCACAATTTGTGACCAGTCCATTTTTCTCTTGCCTGGATAATTGAAATCTGAATCTTTCGGGAAAACG
Source organism: uncultured Zetaproteobacteria bacterium (assembly GCA_964597745.1). Lineage (GTDB taxonomy): Bacteria > Pseudomonadota > Zetaproteobacteria > Mariprofundales > Mariprofundaceae > CAYLYU01. The sequence goes on along the minus strand of CAZQZF010000040.1, from coordinate 4,254 downwards.
CTCGGCATTTCGTCCTACTGCCTGATTCAGTGCCTTTGTTTCCACTTGATAGAGTTCGGCCAAGCCCCTGTCGAGCATGATCTGCAAACTACGAATGGTGAATATCCTGTCCTGAATATCGTGGCTACGGATGATGCTTACTTCATGACTCATACTTCAAACCCGATGCTGGCGAGCTGTTTCCTGATCTGCGTATCCAGTTCCCGCCCCTGCTGCATCTGCTCGCCCAGTTGATCCGTCAGCCGTGCCATCTTTTCCTCGAATGGTTCGCCGTCATCCTCCACCGCTTCCGCACCGACATAGCGGCCCGGCGTCAGTACGAAATCGTGCGATTTAATTTCATCCAGCGTGGAAGCCTTGCAGAAGCCGGGCACATCCTCATACGCATGTTGCCGTGCTTCGCTTGCAGCCTGCGTACCCTCACCCCCGGCCCCTCTCCTAATCTGCGATCCCTCACCCCCAGCCCCTCTCCCAGAGGTAGAGGGGGGGAGGAAGGTGCGCCAGTTGTGATAAGTGCCGGCAATCTTTTCGATATCGGCGTCATCCAGCACCTTGTGTACGCGGGTTTCCATGCGGCCCAGCTTGCGGGCGTCTATGAACAGGACTTCGCCCCTGCGGTCGCGAAGCCTGTTCACCCTCACCCCAACCCCTCTCCCAGAGGGCGAGGGGCTATCTGTGACGCAGTGGTTTGCGATTTGATTGAGAACATCCCGGGTGTTATTCAACAGTTGCGCGTTGGGAAAGCGCAGAACCTTCAAACCCAGCGAAGATAAATAGGCATCACGGCGTTGATCTTTTAATTTTCGTTCAGAGGCATCATGTACCGAACCATCCAGCTCGATCACCAGTTTCTTTTCGGCACAATAGAAATCAACGACATAGTCGCCAATCTGATGCTGACGGCGAAATTTCAGGTTGAGAAAGCCCTTATTCCTTACTATTGCCCAAAACACATCTTCCGCAGGAGTCTGCCTTTGCCTCAGTTCCCTGGCCGTTTTCACCAACCCGGAAAAATCAAACCCACTCCGATAATGTTTCCTCCCCTCTACCTCTGGGAGAGGGGCCGGGGGTGAGGGTTGCCCGGATTTATTCCGGGCAATGAACCACAGGCAGACCGGAATTTGGGTGGCATAGAAGAGCTGACCGGGTAGCGCCACAATGCAATCCACCAAATCGGCTTCAACCAGTCTTTTTCTGATTTCACCCTCGCCGGAGGTCATGGAGGACATCGAACCGTTGGCCAGCACAAAACCCGCCGTGCCGGATGGCGACAGGTGATGGATGAAATGCTGTACCCAGGCGAAGTTGGCATTGCCCTTGGGCGGCACGCCGTATTTCCAGCGCACATCGTCCCTTAATCGTTCGCCGCCCCATTCGGAGATATTGAATGGCGGATTGGCCAGAATGAAATCGGCGCGCAGATCGGGATGCAGGTCTTCATGGAAGCTATCGGCATGCTTCTTCCCCAGCTTCGCCTCGATGCCACGAATGGCCAGATTCATGCGCGCCATGCGCCATGTCGTGTGGTTCATCTCCTGACCGTACACGGTGACGGCATCGCGCTTGCCGTTATGCGCCTGAATGAATTTCAGCGACTGCACGAACATGCCGCCCGAACCACAGCAGGGATCGAACACGCGACCCGAATAAGGCTCCAGCATCGCCACCAGCACGCGCACAATCGAGGAAGGCGTGTAGAACTCGCCGCCGCCCTTGCCTTCGGCGCTGGCGAATTTGGACAGGAAGTATTCATAGACCCTGCCCAGCGTATCCCTGGCCTGATGCTCGGCGCTGCCCAGGCCGATGCCGGAAATCAGATCAATCAACTTGCCAAGATTGTGCTTGTTCAGGCCCGGCATGGCATAGATTTTCGGCAGCACGCCTTTCAGCGTCGGATTCTCACGCTCGATGGCATCCATGGCGTTGTCGATGATCTTGCCGATGTCCGGTTGCTTGGCGTGCGCCCTAATATAGCTCCAGCGCGCCTCCGGCGGCACCCAGAAAACATTTTCGGAGACAAACTCATCCCGATCATCAAATAGCTCGGTCAGTTCAAGTTGCTGGTCCTCATGACCCTCGACGTAATATTCGCCTGTCGGCTCGCAGACCATATCGGTCAGCACCTGCTTTCGCGCTTCAAAGGCATCCTCGATGTATTTCAGGAAGATCAGCCCCAGCACCACATGCTTGTACTCGGAGGGGTCCATATTGCTGCGCAGCAGATCCGCTGCATCCCAAAGCCTGGATTCAAAGCCCAGGCTACCTGTCCGATTATTATTCTTTGCCATGCCAGCCCCCCTGAGATGGCATCGTATCCCTTTTTCAGTTTTTGCCCAATGCCCTCATTTTTTGAATAGCAATGCAGGGGCGGATTATCCAGTAAAGGGGACGCTTCCTTTCCCCTTCATCGCTTCAGGTTCCTCTTCGGCGCGGCGGAGCATTTCGAAGAACCAGACCCGCTTCGGATGGTGGGCGTCGGGGGCTGTGTGCAGCCGCTGCGTGCGCATACCGCCGACAGGATCGGCATACTGAATGATGATTTCAGTCTCAGGGTCGTATCTGGCCAACAGTTCATCCGTCTTCGGATCGGTCTTTCCTCCGATGCTGTCATAGGTTACGGCAAGCAAACGTGGCAGCCCTGGATTATCATTATCTTCCTCAATGCTGATGACCAGCCGCCCAATCTTCTCAAACCAGTCGTAAGCGGTGAAGGCCAGGAACTCCCAGTTCTCCAACGCTATATCGACACATTCAGGAACCGATTCGGCTTCACTTCTCACTTTCTTTCTCTGGATGCACAAAACCGACGGGCTGTTTCTCGCCTTGCGGCGGATTCATCATCTCGCGAATGGCATCAAAAACGACAGCAAACTGCTTATCATATTTCTCTTCGAGTTTATTGAGCCTGCGCGCCAGCGCCTTGTTATCCGCAGTCATCGCCCTGAGCTTTACGAATGTGCGCATAATCTCGATATTCACCTACGCCGCCTGCGGACTATGCAGGACACTAGACAGCATTGCCACGCCTTGCATTACGCGCTCACCACGCATCTGAAAAATCGCCCCTTGAATACGTTCCAGCGGAATTAACATATCATCATTGCTCACACTTACACCACTCCGAACTTGAGGCGCCAATCCATGACTTGCTTTGACCAGTTAATGTGGCCACAATTAACAGGCTGTGTCCACAAGGAGGTTGCCATGCAGGTATCCGTGCGCGAATTGAAAAACCATCTCTCCGAATACCTGAAACGTGCGTCCGGTGGCGAGGATGTGACCGTCACTTCGCACGGCAAACCCATTGCCCGCCTGGCGCCGACGCTAACAACGTCCAAAGATGCGGAAACCGACATCATTGAAAGGCTTGAGGCGAAGCCATGGATTATTCCGGCCAAAAAAAGCGGACCCTTCCCGGTGCATAAACCGGTGGCTTCAACCAGGGCAAGAGAAGAACTGATGTCCGATATCGTGCTTGGCATGCGTGAATGATCGTTTATCTGGATACTTCGGCCTGGATTAAACTGTTTGTCGAGGAGTCCGGCAGCGACAAGGTTCGGCGAATCATTGGCAACTGCGCCGCAGTTTGCACCCACCTGATTACCTATGTGGAAATACATGCCGCTTTCACCAGGGCGAGACGCATGCACAGACTGACGGATACCAGCTTGCAAACTGCGATCAACCATTTTGAGATGGAATGGCAACATACCATGGTTGTTTCCGTCGATGAACCGCTCGTCCGGCGCGCCGCATCGCTGGCGCTTTCCTATAACCTGAGAGGCTATGACAGCGTGCATCTCGCCGCCGCGGAGATGTTGAAAAAGCAGTCGGCCGCGCGACTTACCTTCACAAGTTTCGATGACGAATTGAACAGCGCGGCCAGTGCGCTTGGCATGGAAATCATCGGCTGATCATCCCTGAATATACTCAACATCAAACACGGTCGTGATTGCTGCCCATTCGATCTCTTCCCTGGTATAGGCGGTACCGGCGCCGATTTGATCTGTACCGACAACGTAATACTCATCTCCCCGGATCAGAACCCTGACCAGACCCGCTTCCTGTTGCGCATAAAAATCGGCAATTGCCATCTGTAGCATCGGTTTCTCTCCGTGGGTATTGTCCTAGTGACACATACCCATTGGACGCAATGTATGCAAACAATATATACATGTCAGCACCATCTACCCCCATTCAACCTAGAAAAAGCAGTTGGAAGTGCGTGCAGAGTGTAAGATGTTGATTTGAAGG
>CAZQZF010000039.1:10181-12777 GCA_964597745.1 uncultured Zetaproteobacteria bacterium | reverse complement strand
TTGAAGCGCAAGAAGCTGGACTTTATCGAATATGATATCCACACCGATCAAGCAAAACGCAGCGAAATGCTGAAACGCTCCGGGGGCGCTCGCACCATACCGCAGATTTTTATCAATAACCGCCATGTTGGCGGTTGTGATGAACTGTATGCCCTGGAGAGAAAAGGGGAACTGGACTCCTGGCTACTAGCTTGGACTATTCATGAATCGCCGTGATGATCGCGCAGAACCTTTGTTCGCAGCGAATTCTGAGGAAGGAGTGCGTAGCAGTGCATACGGACGACCGACGAGGGATTCGTTGCGGGCAAAGGAGCTAGCGAGGGCGCGGCAGCATTTATGAATAGTCCAAGCTAGGTCTGTAATGCGTTGGTGATGCGCATCCAGGCCTGATAATCCAGCGCCTCCGGACGCGCCTTGGGATCTATTCCGAGCTGATCCCATTGTTCGGGGGTAATCAGATCACGGAAATTATTGGCGATTGTTTTGCGACGGTGTAGAAAACCATGGTGAACTGTTTGTTGCAGATCGCCAAAGGCGCATTCTGGATCTTTTCCATGTGGCTGGAATATCAGCACTGAAGAATAAACTTTTGGTGGCGGTGTAAAGGCGCCTGGCGGCAACCTCAGTAAGCGTGAAACGCGGTAATAATAACGCGTTAGTACGCTTAATCTACCGTAGACCCTGTGCCCGGGTTCGGCCCGAATGCGTTCAGCAACTTCGTGCTGATACATAAGCGCCATTCCCTCAAATGGGGGCAGGCAAGCCAGCCTGGCGGTCAATGGGCCGCTGATATTGTACGGGAGATTGCCAACTATCCAATGTGGATCAAATTCCCTGATCACCTGTTCCAGAATGCGCATGATATCGCCATGCACAGCATTCAACCGCCGTGCTGAGGTTGCCTGCTGCCGCCAGAAATCGGCAAGATAATCGTCTTTTTCCACCACCACCAATTCCGCGCTTTTTTGCAACAGACCTGTCGTCAGGGCGCCAGTCCCCGGTCCAATCTCCAAAACCCGTTTGTTTGCCGGGACAGCATCGATAATGCGCAGGATGGCATTAGAATCTTTGAGAAAATGCTGCCCCAGCGCCTTTTTTGCAAAAATATTTTTGGTGCGATTCATCATCCGCAAGGCTATCATATCGACAAAATTAGCCGAGATTAAATACTTGGCTTGCTTTGACAGGGAAATTTCCTACACTTCCCGCCCCATTTAAATCCTTCTAGGAGGCATGCGTGACACGCTCGAGCACAAAGCGCCGCTTGATTGCTGGCAACTGGAAAATGAACGGGCTGTTGGCGGAAGCCAGGCAGTTTATTGACGAACTGGACGAAAATCCAGCGCCGGAACATGTCGAAGTCGCCTTGATGCCTCCCTTTACCCTGCTGCATCCCTTGCATGATGCCTTAGAAGAGCGAGGCATTCGCCTGGGCGCACAAAACGTCTATTTTGAGCCGAAGGGCGCCTTTACCGGATCGATCAGCGCTCTAATGATTCGAGATGCGGGTTGCCACTATGTCATTCTTGGCCACTCTGAACGGCGTAATATCATGGGAGAGACCGACAAGGTGGAAAAGGCCAAGCTTGCCGCCGCCTGGTCAAACGGGCTGGAGCCGATCCTGTGTGTGGGCGAGAGCCTTGAGCAACGTGAAAGCGGAGATACCAATCATCACTTGCACAGACAACTGCAGGTATTGACCGGAGCCCCGGAAGACGCGCCTCTGACCGTTGCTTATGAGCCAATCTGGGCCATTGGCACGGGTAGAACGCCAACGTTAGCGCAGATTGAGGAAACACACTCCTACATTCACGAAGTCCTGCGGGATTTGGAGATGGATTGCCGGGTACTTTATGGCGGCAGTGCAAATCCGGATAACGCCGAAGATATCCTTGCCTGCCCTGGCGTAGAAGGTCTGTTGATTGGTGGCGCCAGTCTTAAAGCCAGTTCATTTTCCAGCATGATTAAGATTGCCACCAAGTAGGCACAGGAGCTTCCAATGACAGTATTGATTGTAACCATTCATATCATCCTTGCCGTAGCATTGGTTGGCGCAATTCTTATTCAGCGGGGAGAGGGCGCGGATATAGGTGCTTCGTTTGGTGGCGGCGGTGCCCAGACCCTGTTCGGCAGCCGCGGGTCCGGATCTTTTCTTGGTAAACTCACCGGCGGTCTGGCGGCGGCCTTTATGGCGACTTCGCTAACCCTGGCTCTGTTTTCGCAAAAGAACACGGGTTCGCTGGTGGAAAAGTCTGTCGTACAACCCACGGTTCCGGCGCAGCATGAGCCCGCTCCGACTACTGAGGGGAAGGGTTTTGATCCGTCAAAATTAAAACAGGATTCCAGCGCACCGGATTTACCGCCGGCAAAATAGATTTAGCCTGCACTATTCATGAATCGCCGTGATGATAAATAGTCCGGGTTAGCATCATTGCCGGAGTGGTGAAATTGGTAGACACGCCACCTTGAGGGGGTGGTGGGGGAAACCCCGTGCTGGTTCGAGTCCAGTCCCCGGCACCATATAAGAATTTAACGACGCGCGATAAAAGTCTGACGGAGCTCGAATGTCTGCATTACAGCGATCACAATCTGACTT
>CAZQZF010000039.1:0-10081 GCA_964597745.1 uncultured Zetaproteobacteria bacterium | reverse complement strand
GATAAAAGTCTGACGGAGCTCGAATGTCTGCATTACAGCGATCACAATCTGACTTTAAACAGGCGCAAAGGCTATTGCCGGGCGGGGTCAATTCTCCGGTTCGCGCCTTCAAATCCGTGGGCGGCACACCTCGATTTATTCAGCAGGCCAAGGGTTGCCGGATCCGGGATGTTGATGGTAACGAATACATTGACTATGTCGGATCATGGGGTCCGATGATTCTCGGCCACACGCATCCGGATGTAGTGGCTGGCGTACAGGAAACCGCAGCCCTTGGCATGAGCTTTGGCGCCCCCTGCGAACTGGAAATCGATCTGGCCAGAATGGTCATTGACATGGTTCCATCGATCGACGTTGTGCGGTTTGTGAATTCCGGCACGGAGGCCACCATGAGCGCCATCCGCCTGGCCCGAGGATATACCGGCCGTGACAAAATCATCAAGTTTGACGGCGGTTATCACGGACATGCCGATGGGCTTCTGGTCAAGGCCGGCAGCGGGGCGGCAACTTTTGGCGTACCGGACTCGGCCGGCGTACCAGCCGATTATGCCAGGCTGACTCTCACCTGCGCCTTCAACGACCTTGATGAGGTAAAGGCCCTGTTCACAGAGAACAAAGGTGAAGTTGCCTGCGTTATTGTTGAGCCAGTGCCCGGCAACACCGGCGTCCTGGATCTGTATTCGACGGGATTCCTGCAGGGCCTGCGCGATCTTTGCACGGAACAAGGCGCGCTGTTGATTTTCGACGAGGTGATGTGCGGCTTTCGCGTGGCTGCCGGCGGCGCCCAGGAACGGTTTGGTATTATGCCGGACCTGACATGTCTGGGTAAGATCATCGGAGGCGGCTTGCCGGTGGGCGCCTATGGCGGCCGCGAAGAGATCATGCGCAGGATTGCGCCGGATGGTCCGGTCTACCAGGCCGGCACACTGTCCGGAAACCCTTTGGCTATGCGTGCGGGGATTGAAACATTGAGCCGGCTGCAAGCACCCGATTTCTACGAAACGCTGGAGAAAAAATCCGCCCGCCTCGTCTCCGGCCTGCTTGATGGATGCCGAAAGGCTGGTGTGCAAGCCGTAGCCAACCGTTTCGGCTCGATGTTCACGGTCTTTTTTACAGACGGGAATTCCGTCAGGAACCATACCGATGTCTCGGAAGGTTGTGATCTGGCCTTTTTCGGTCGTTTCTTCAACGCCATGCTTGATGAAGGTGTGTACCTGGCGCCCAGTCAGTTCGAGGCGACCTTTATTTCAGCGGCCCACACTGATGAGGCAATCGAAACCACGATTGCTGCCGCACGCCGATCACTGACGAAACTGGCTGCATGATTTTCTCATGAGATTGACCGATGAACTTAAATTTGATGCACATGGCCTTATGCCCGCTATCGCTCAGGATGCGGATTCCGGGCGGGTGCTGATGCTTGCCTGGATGAACCGCGAAGCATTCGAGGCGACCTGCAAGACCGGTTTCGCCCATTACTACAGCCGATCGCGCAAGACGCTCTGGAAAAAGGGCGAGACCAGTGGACATGTGCAAAGGATTGCGGATATGCATCTTGATTGCGACGGCGATACGCTGTTGCTCAGGGTCGAACAGACAGGACCTGCCTGTCACACCAACCGGACATCATGCTTCTACCGTCAAGGCAAGGATGACGGCTGGAATACCATTGAGGAACCCTTGAAGTGAGCAATCCAATGAGCGCCAATATTCTGAAGGAATTAACCACTGTGCTGGAAGCACGCAAGGGCAATAGCCCGGAGACATCCTATGTCGCCTCGCTGTACGCGAAACCCGATAAAATGCTGGAAAAGATCGGCGAGGAGGCCACCGAGACCATCATTGCCGCCAAAAATGGTGATAAAGACAAGATTGTCTACGAGACTGCCGATCTGTGGTTTCACACCATGGTCATGCTCGCCCACCACGATCTGTCCCCAGATGATATTTTGAACGAACTGGCTCGCCGCTTCGGCATCTCAGGTCATGATGAAAAGGCTTCAAGACAATAAGGCTAAAGAGTAATAAACTTAAACAGGTAAGGCGTATCTTCTGTTCCGACAGCAATGATATCGCCATCTTTAAGTTTTATAACAAACAGAGTCAAAAAGTCACCGTTGATTATTCCTTCAACCGCCAACCGATACGCCACAAAAACCAGCAGACGGCCATACAGATGAGCGATGCGCCACTAACTACCCACAGGGCGATGAAAGGGTTGGTATCCCCTACCCCGAGGAATCCGTAGCGGAAGCCGTCAATCAGGTAGAAGAACGGATTGAAATGATTCACCTGCTGCCAAAATGGCGGCAACTGTTTGACTGAATAAAACACGCCGGAAAGAAAGGTCAGCGGCATGATGACGAAGTTGTTGATCAGCGCCATATCATCGAATTTATCCGACCACATGCCGGCAATCAGGCCAAGACCGCCCATCAAAATACTACCGCATATGCCATAAAGGAGAATCAGGCCGACATGCACAAATGTCAGCGCAGTAAACGGCGCAAGCACGGCAAGCAGCACGGTGGCAACTGTTAGCGCACGCACAACGGCGGCCGCCAGAAATGCGCCCACTACCTCAATGGCGGAAAGAGGCGCCATCAACAGATAGATATGCACATTCATTATCTTGCCCACAATCATGGAGCTGGATGTATTGGCAAAGGCATTTTGCAGCATGGACATCATCACCAATCCCGGAATCAGGAAGGAGAAATAATCGACATTTAACCCCGGCACGCTACGCGCACCCATGGCATAGCGAAAGATCAGCAAATAGAGTATAGCCGTCAGTGCGGGGGCTACGACGGTCTGCATCTTCACGGTCATAAAACGCCGTGTTTCGCGCAGGAACAGCGTCCATGCGCCGCGCGGATTGACTGGCTTCATGGAAAAAACGGGTTTTTTTTCAAGACCCGACCCCGTTTTTCCCAGTCAGGCGAATGAAGACGTCCTCCAGATCCTCCTGACGCACGCCCGCATCCACCGGTGCGCCAAAACACGATACCGCCGCCTGGTAGGCCTCATGAAAATTAGTTTCTTCCGGCTCTCCGTGGCGCAACGTCAGGCAGACGCCCCGATCGCTGGTGCGTGGATAGAAATCAGCCAAAACCCGTGCATCTTCATCGGACATGGCGAATCCCTCGCCATAGCGCAACCACAGATAACGTCCAGCCACGTCATGCATCAGTTCCCACATGGAACGATCCGCCACTACTTGTCCTTCATTGATAATTGTCACGTGATCGCACAACTCCTCGGCTTCCTCGAGATAATGCGTAGTCAAAAGAATCGTAGTGCCGGCAGCATTGAGTTCGCGCATAAAATCCCACAAACGTCTGCGTAGTTCCACATCCACACCGGCTGTCGGTTCGTCAAGAATCACGAATGGCGGTTTGTGCACGAGCGCCTGCGCCACCAGCAGGCGGCGACGCATGCCGCCTGAGAGCTGGCGTGCGTTCTTTCTGGCATGCGCGAAGAGTTCAAGGCGATCCAGTAACTCGTCAATCCATACGGTATCAGGTTTACAACCGAATAAACCGCTGGTGATTTTCAGCACCTCATATGGCGTGAAAAATGGATCAAGGGCTATCTCCTGCGGCACGACGCCCATGTGCCGCTTGCACCATGCCTTGTCGTGAAACACATCGTGACCGAAAAGCCTGGCCGTCCCCGCAGTCGGACGAACAATATCAGCCAGAATGTTGATCAGAGTGCTCTTGCCCGCGCCGTTCGGTCCCAGAAGCGCATAAAAGGCGCCATTTGGCACATTCAGGTTCACACCACTCAGAGCGGATTTCCCGTTGGTATAAATCTTGTGGAGGCTTTTCACCTGCAGGGCAAACTCGGTCATCATGCAATGCTACACGGACAGAGATAAAAAAAACGGAGTCCGAAGGCCCCGCCGGCAGGAAAAATCACCCCCCATGAATTTTATAATTGATGACTTCGTAAAAAGTCATCATCGCGCCCAGGGATGGGTGCGCAAATCAATGGCTTGAAACGCAAGCTATTTATTTGTAAGGAAAGTGAAAATCGCACTTTTCGCTTTCCGTGGAGTAAAAAGGCCACGGATGGACTTTATACGACTTCATCATAATCAGCTCTCAATACCCTGCGTTGGCGCAACCACCGCTCTCCGAAGGGGTAAAGGATTGGCCGCAGCCGCAAGTCGAGGCGGCATTGGGATTGCGAATGACAAAGGATGACCCCTGAAGCGTCTCCTGATAGTCGATCTCGGCGCCATCCAGGAGGTTCAGACTCATAGGATCCACCAGAAGCTGGACCCCAAGGTTTTCAACCTTTGTATCTTCGGCACTGATCTGTTCGTCAAAGGTAAATCCATACTGGAATCCGGAACAACCGCCGCCGGAGACGAAGATGCGCAGATTCAGGCCCTTGTTCTCATCTTTGTCCAGCAAGCCCTGAATTCGCTCCGCTGCATTCTTTGTCAGATTGATCGACATAATAACTCCTTTTGTCCATTATCGCCCATAATGCCGTTTACCGCAAGTCTCGAAGCAGGAACGAATCCTTGCAGCACCAGTCCTGCTTTTCTATGCTCCATGAATATCTTTGATGATGAAGTCATAAAGCCAGGGAGGAATGATGGACATCTCGGAATTACTTGCCTTTACGGTCAAAAGTAACGCTTCCGACTTGCATGTCTCCTCGGCCGAACCCCCCTTCTTGCGCATCAATGGCGACATGACCCGTATTAAGATGCCCCCACTGGAAGCCAAGGAAATTCAGAAAATGGTTTATGACATCATGACCGATAATCAGCGGAAACGCTTTGAGGAACATCTTGAACTTGATTTTTCCTTTTCACTGGGAGATATCGCCCGTTTCCGCGTCAATGCATTCTGGCAGAATAGGGGCATGAGCGCCGCCTTCAGGGTCATTCCGAAGGATGTGTTCACGCTGGACCAGCTCAATTGTCCAGCAATCTTCAAGGAGATTGCCATGACCCGGCGCGGAATATGTCTGGTAACCGGCCCCACCGGTTCCGGAAAATCCACCACGTTGGCGGCCATGGTCGATTGCCGAAATCACAGTGAACGGGGACATATTCTTACCATCGAAGACCCCATCGAATTTGTGCACACATCCAAAGGAAGTCTGGTTAGTCAACGCGAGTTGGGCCCTCACACCCATTCATTCGCCAATGCCTTGAAGAGCGCCCTTCGTGAGGATCCGGATACCATCATGGTGGGTGAAATGCGGGATCTGGAGACCATCCGGCTGGCGCTTACCGCTGCCGAGACAGGGCATATGGTGTTCAGCACTCTGCATACATCTTCAGCGCCTAAAACCATTGATCGCGTTATTGATGTTTTTCCATCCGCGGAAAAGGACATGGTTCGCGCCATGCTTTCAGAATCGCTTACTGCCGTAATTTCCCAGACTTTAATCAAAACATTAGACGGCCAGGGGCGTGTTGCCGCGCATGAGATCATGCTTGGAACAACGGCTGTTCGTAATCTGATCCGTGAAAATAAAGTCCCGCAAATGGTATCCGTTATTCAGACGTCGAAACGTGAAGGCATGCAGACAATGGATTCCGCGCTTCAGGATCTGGTAAAGTCAAGAAAAATCGCCCATCAAGCCGCACTGGAACGGGCGAGTAACAAGCAATTGTTTGGCGCCGGGATCGTTTGATGAGCAGCCCTGAAACACCACAAAAGCTCAGTATCAAACAATTGTTGATGGTCATGGTCCGCAAGAATGCATCGGATCTGTATATCTCCACTGGCTTTCCTCCAGCCTTTCGTATCAACGGGGTGGTCTTTCCGATGAAACACGAGCCTTTGGAGGCGATTACCTGTGAACAGTTGGCTATCTCCTGCATGAGTGAAAAGCAGCGGGCCGCTTTTGCATCTGAGTACGAAATGAATCTGGCCCTGAACTATCCTGAACTTGGCCGCTTCCGTGTAAACATCTTCCGTCAGCGGGGTCATACCGGAATAGTGATCCGCCAAATAAAAATGAAGATTCCCACCATTGAAGAATTGGGCCTGCCTCCTATTTTCAAAGACATTGCCATGACCCGGCTTGGGCTCGTTATCGTGGTTGGCGCTACCGGTTGCGGAAAATCAACATCTCTCGCCGCCATGATTGACTGGCGTAACGGTCACCAGGCAGGACACATTATCACCATTGAGGATCCGATTGAGTTTGAACACCAGCATAAAAAATCCGTGGTCACCCAGCGGGAGGTTGGTACTGATACGCTCGGCTTCAAATCAGCCTTGAAGAATGCCCTGAGACAGGCGCCGGATGTTATCCTGATCGGAGAAATCAGGGACCGTGAAACCATGGAACATGCCTTCGAATTTGCGGAAACCGGCCATCTGTGCATGGCTACGCTGCATGCCACCAATTCAAATCAGGCCATGGAACGCATTCTCAATTTTTTCCCTCATGAAATGGCTGCTCAGGTAAACCTGAATCTGGCCCTTAATCTCAAGGCCATTCTCTCTCAACGTCTGGTTCGCACCCTTGATAAAAAACGAACTGTAGCTGTCGAGATCATGGTTAATACCCCGCACGTCAGTGATCTGATTATCAAGAACAAGATAGGCGCCATCAAGGAGGCCATGGCGGAAGGCCAGACCTACGGAATGCAAACCTTTGACCAGGATCTGATTGCCCTTTGGCATCGCGGGCGGATCAGCGAAGAGGAGGCGCTGCGTCATGCGGACTCTTACAACGACATGCGTCTGAAGATTAAAATGGCAAAGCTGGAAGGGTCGGATGAAGGTAGTCATCTGGATCAGCTCAGTCACGGCGTTGAACTTGATCTTGATAAACACGAAGAGTTTTAACCATTGTCTGAACCTCATCTGATTGACGATCTGCTGCATGCCGCCATTAAATACAAGGCATCGGATCTGATTGTAAGAACAGGCGATCGTATCCGCATGCGTATCAATGGCTCTATCGCCGGCATTCCCGCCGCCAGGGTACAGGTGCCAAGCAGGAAACAGGTGATCAACATGATCCGGCATCTGGTGCTATCAAATCCAAACGCTCCCAATATTGAAACTCTGCGGCACTTTGATTTTCATTACACACTGGCTGATCTTGCCTATTTCCGGATTCATGTCATGCGTACCTGCAACAACTTTGGTCTTGTTGCGCGCGTGATCCCGCGGCAACCGCCAAGCATTGAAGAGCTCGGCCTGCCAGCCGCCATCCATAATATCGCCAAATACCGTAATGGGCTTATCCTTGTCGCGGGCGCCACAGGTTCAGGGAAGACCACGACCATGGCAGCGATGATCTCTCAACTAATTCAGGAAAGGCCGGTCCACGTGGTCACCCTGGAGGATCCGGTTGAATACCGTTATGGCTCAGTCTTTAAAGGAACTGTCTGCCAGAGAGAAATCGGTAGCGATGTTGCTGACTATGCGCAGGGGCTTGTCGATGCCATGCGGGAAACACCCGATGTAATCCTCGTTGGTGAAGCGCGTGACCGGAATGTTCTCCAGCAGGCAATTATTGCAGCGGAAACAGGCCAATTGGTCATAGCAACGGTCCATGCCGCCACGGCGGTCGGCACCATGCAACGACTCATGTCCGCATTTGGACTGGATGAACAGGAGCCCCTTCGCGAACGCCTGTCGGAAAATCTGCGTGCCATCATTGTGCAGAAGCTTTTGCCATTGAAATCCGGTGAAGGAAGGATCCCTGTAGTGGAGATCATGATTCGGCACTCCGTTATCAAACATTTTATCCTGGATCCGGAACGCTGGCAGGAGATCCCCCGGGCCATGGAAGAAGGCACGGAATTGTTTGGCAGTCAGAGCTTTGACCAGCACCTGCAGAAGTTAGTGGAGTCCGATCAGGTTGATTATGAAGAGGCGCTGGCCAATGCTGTTTTTCCAGAAGATTTTGCCATGCGCATGGACAGACAATAGCTTGCCAACGGGTCCAATCCCGGCTTAACCGGAACCTTTGGAATCTAGCCTGCACTATTCATAAATACAGCCGCGCCCTCGCTTGTTCCTTTGCCCGCAACGAATCCCTCGTCGGTCGTCCGTATGCACGGCTACGCACTCCTTCCTCGGAATCCGTTGCGAACAAAGGTCCGGCGCGATCATCACGACGATTCATGAATAGTGCAGGCTAGCCATGGACGCCTACTATGGCGCCAAGGATAGTGATCAGGCTCAAACCTGTAAGGATCGTGAGCATGAGGTGGGCCACTCTTAAGGCCCTGGCCGGATTGCGCTTCGCCTTGGCAAGGATACCGCGTTTCATCAGCAGCGGTTCGAGCACAAAGAGTATCAGCGTAAAGACAAGCCAAATGAACGTCATCATGTGCACCCACCAAAATGATGCATCCATATACCTGTCCCAGGCATCGAGCCATGCCAGCATGAAAAAACCCGACAGTCCCGTGATCAGGGTGATAAATTTAGCCTGGCGCCTGAATCCTCCCTCAATGGCGCCAAACAGAGCCAGGCTCTTCCGTGGATCCGGCATCCCTCGCAAGGCGGGAATCAGCACCGTTGCGATGAACGCGACCCCGCCAATCCATAAGACGACCCCGATGACATGCAAAACCCGTGCAATTACAAAGAAAACCTCATTATCCATTATGAACTTATATTAGCGCCACGAGGCTGGCGCTGCCAATGGTTGAATTCTAAATGCGTCTTCAGGCGTAAGTTGTCCATGCCAGATTCGACACTTATTATTGGCTACATAATCAAACATCGCACAGGAGAGATAAAATGAGGAAAGGCTTTCATTATTTTTTACTGGTTCCCGCCATAGTGATGGCTATGGGATCAGTTGCCCTGGCTGCCGATTCAGCCATCAGCACAATGGCGGGGATCGTGATGCATCTGAATCATTATCCCTCAGGCAGTGAGAAAGAGACTCTTGCCGGCATTGTCCATGACGGTCATGCAACCGCCGGTGAAAAGACGCTGGCCGCCGCCCTGATGAACATGAAACACAGTGTGGGCGGCAGTGATGCCCGGAAACTGCATAATCTGATCTCTGATGATCATGCCAGCAAACAGGAGAAGGCGCTGGCCGATGTTTTGCTCGGCCTGGCTCACCATCCCTCTGCCGCGGATAAGGAGCGTCTTCAGTCGCTGATGCATTAACCGCCAACAGAGGCTCGCTTCGGCAAGTTCTGGAATCAAAAGGCGGTATTCGGGAAAGAGATAATGTCTGACTTTCCCCAGGAGGTAAAAAAGTATGTCTCTACGCATTTTGATGACTGTGATTGTACTGGCCATGGCGGCTCCGGCTGCTTTCGCCGACTCGCATCAGGCGCGCGGCCCCGGTGAAAAACTGACCGATGGCATTGCCGATACAGCGACTGGCTGGACGGAGATTCCCAGAGAGATGGTGGATGAATCCGGGCGCAGCAATGCGGCTGTCGGCATAACCAAAGGCACGGTTGTCGGGACAGGCAAGGCAGTGAAGAAGACACTCACTGGCATTGCTGATACGGCAACATTCTTCATTTCCGACTGAAAGCACTGTTTTTCTAATGGCTGTTATGCCGCCCTCTTCTTGCCAATTTCAATAAGGCGGGCATTCGGATTATCATCCACGCATTCCAGTTCAATGAGAATCGAACCATCAGGAAACAAATCGGGAGCACGCTCCGGCCATTCAATGATACTGATCCAGGGCGGCGAAAAATATTCCCGCACACCGAGCATCTCAATTTCGTCAGCGCTTTCGAGGCGATACCAGTCCATGTGCGAGATCTTGCACCCTTCACCTTCATAAGTCTGAATCAAGCTGAATGTCGGGCTGGGCATGAACTCATCCCTGACGCCAAGCGCCCGCATCAAGGCGCGGGCAAATACGCTTTTCCCGGCGCCAAGCTCGCCTTGCAGGCCTATGATGTCGCCGGGCCTTAGCCCTGGCGCCAGATGTTGCGCAAAGGCGCAAGTTTCCGCCTCGTCACAGAGCAATTCAGTCATTTTATATTTAACCTAGATCCTGCAAGTGATCGTGCGTGCAGAGTGTAAGACATTGGTTGAGCTGGCATATTGAAAAAACACGTTGTCACCTTATTGGTGATGAGTGTTTTTTTCAATAGTCC
>CAZQZF010000038.1:0-12810 GCA_964597745.1 uncultured Zetaproteobacteria bacterium | reverse complement strand
CATGCTGCGTTTGACGAGGGGAGCTTGGGGAATACCCTGGCTCCTACTCTACCGTACCCTGCGGTAACAATCTTTTGACTGTCCTTTCCCCTGCGCCCGGCTCGTTTGTACAGGTAGACGCGGACAGGCAAAAGTCCACCATTTAAAAGCACCCAAGTACCGGATTTTTTGCTATGGTGAACCTACCCCTTTTTTGTCATTGTGAGGTCGCAGGCCGTGGCGATCCTTTCCCCTGCTGCAATAATGGCGTAGTGACAGGAGGCATATCAGGCCGCCTGGAGAAGCCGGAGCCGGGGTTTTGCGTTTGCATGAACTTTGCCAGATTGGACCGGGCCCGTGGGTAACCCGGCAGGATTTCAAGCGCTCGCCGATAGTCCTTCTCGGCCCCCTCCGGGTTTCTCAATTCTTTTTTAAGGAGACCCATGAAGTTATATGACTGGGCATGAAAGGGATGGTTATCCAGCAGGGAACGGATCAGATCATACGCCCTGTCCGGATCTTTATGACTGAGCGCGAACTGGGCCAGGCGGAACAGGGCCAGATAATTGGCGGGGTAGTAAGCGGCGGCCTTGAGATAGTAGTGCTTTTGGGTCAGCGGCATGCGGTCACCGAGCCTCCATGCATGGCCGGCATACCATTCGGAGGCAAGCCAGCGTCCGGGCCAGACCATCAGGCCGATCATCATAAGCGCCAGAACCATTCGAACAGGCCAGACCAGGCGGAATACGACCTCCTTGTCTGAGTCCGGGCGGTACTGACCCATACGCCCCCACAGGACGCCGCCAAACAGCGCGAACATAAACATGCTGACCGGAGAAAAGAAGACCTGGTTGAACATCGAATCCAGCAGGGCGGCGCATACGGCGACAGTTCCGGCCCATATCAACCAGTCCCCGCCCTGCCAGAACTGATTGATCAGGCGAACCATAAAAAATAACAACAGGCCCATGAAAATAAAGGCGGCGGGCAGGCCGTTCTGCGAGGCTATTTGCAGGATGATATTATGGGGATCGCTTACGATGGAGCGCTCGGAGCTGGCCGGATCGCGGAACTGGGGGAAGTGATTGCTGAATTTCGGATACACATCAATAAAACTGCCTGTGCCATGCCCCAGAATCGGGCTGTCGGCGACCATGGCGATGCTGGAGGCATACAGCGGCGTGCGCAGGCCCAGAAAACCGCCCATCCCGGCCAGCACCGAGGCCATGGGAGGCTGATTGAGATCATCGCGTAGCTGAAGGCGAGCCCATTTTTTCGCCTGCGGAGTATTGTCCAGCCCCCGCAGAGAATCACTCAGACGAGCCATATCCCGGAAATGATAGGGCATGCTGATCTGGATGATCCAGCCGCCGATCAGGGCGCTGATGACAAGTATTATACCCGGTAGATTAGCGCGCAGGGCGGTTGCGGATGTATGGCGGATGGCAAGTATGCCGGTCAGCAGAAGGCCCAGGGCAAGGCCCGCCATAGCGCCCCGGCTGGCCGCGATCAGAATGATGGAGCCGCATACGGTTGCGGCGATCCAGCTCACGAGCAGCAGGATCTTTGATTTGCCCGTGGCCAGGATCCACAGCAGGATCGGCAGCAGGATAATCAGCGCATCGGAGGTGTAATTTACGTGGCCGATGGGGGAGAAGAGCACGCTGATGTTGTAGCCGGGGATTCCGTAATCGAACAGATATCCCTTGAAATAGAGAGCCGAAAACAGCAGGGAGGATACCGCCGCCGTCCACCGGAACCAGCCGATCCAGCCGGGATGATGTTGTACGGCATAGACGGCGGTCAGCCAGATGGTCAGGCATGAGACCCATATCGAGTATCGGCTGATACCAGCCACCCGGTCCGGCGCCATAAAGACGCCCATGCCGAGTATTCCAAAAAAGAGCCAAAGCCCGATGGCCGGAAGGTGAAGAGCCAGACGCGCCCGGGTCAGAATCCACAGCCCCGCCAGGGCCGCCAGCAGGGCCGCGGCAAGAAAAACAGCCCATTTTGGTTCCTCATTGGGCAGCACAAAAGTCATGCTTCGAACCGTCAGCATAAAAGGCAGCGCCAGGAGTGGAATCAGCGCCAGGACCCATGACGATCTGGCTGATTCCGAGGCGCTTGCTACTGGCTCTATAATGCTATCTACAGGCATACGATCCTTCCTCATGAGCCGCGGATTATACCAACCCCGCCGATAATTCATAGTAAAATGGGGTCAGGCCTATACTTTGTACTTTTTAAAGAGATAAGCCATCTTTTCAGTCCGTTGTTTGGACAATATCTGATATTGAATTTGCGACACCCTGCCAATTGAAATATGAGTCAGTTCAGCAACCTTTTTCAGTGGCAAATTACATACCATCCTGAGTAAGAATACAGCTACACGGAACGGTTCCTTGCTGTACCTGTCCAGTACAACTTCCCGATCAAGTTTGTAAATCCGGCAGATGTCCTTTAAAACAACTTCCATACCAGGTCTTGTCGGATTTCGCTGTTGCGCGGGAATATCTCTGTCAAACTCTCTGTTGGCGATCAATGATTGTAATTTCTTGGTAAACTTATCTCCACCCAGATAAATTTGTCCGCGCAAGTTCTTCCATGGTGCGCCGGCGCTCATCCCTTCTTGAATAAATTTCCTGTAGCGGTTTATCGCTATGGCCCTCCTCCCATAAAACATTGCCAATACCTCATCCGCTGCCAGCCAATCGGGACAGGGACATTTACCGACTGTAGCCTCATAACTGCTCCACTCCCACCCTCCAACATCAGCCGTTACACCAGCTCTAACGGGATTAAGAACTACATAACGAATCAATTCCTGAAGATGGGATTCTTTTTCCACCAGAATGGCTTTGTACCTGCCCTGGAACACATGTCCCACTCTTTGGCGCCGGTAATTAAACCTTTGAGTATAACGTCCGTTCAGGCGCTGCATGCCTCTGCAAAGGTTGGCTTCCGGTGTTTCAAACAGCAGGTGGTAATGATTGTTCATCAGGCAGTACGCATAGCATAACCACCCCTGTTGCCTGACTTCATCAGCCAATAAGCCTAAAAATAATCGCCTATCAACGTCATCAATGAATATATCATCTTTGGCATTGCCACGAGTTGTGACATGGTAAAGGGCGCCTGGGTATTCCAATCTCAAAGGTCTGGACATTGTGGAAATCTAGCGATCGTTAAGTGTAAAGTATAGGCCTGACCCCAGGTGGAAGAGTATTGCCTTATGCAGCTTAACTGTTACTGCCTTATAACCTGGTGTTTCTCAGGCGAAGGGCATTGGTGATGACGGATACGGAACTGAAGCTCATGGCGGCAGCGGCGATGACCGGCGAAAGTAATATACCAAAGAGTGGATAGAGCACGCCAGCGGCAACGGGGACGCCGGCTGAGTTGTAGATAAAGGCGAAAAACAGGTTCTGGCGGATATTGCGCATGGTGGCGCGGGAAAGCCTGCGGGCGCGGACAATGCCGTTCAGGTCACCTTTTACCAGCGTGACGCCGGCGCTTTCCATGGCTACATCGGTGCCGGTGCCCATGGCGATACCGACATGCGCCTGGGCCAGAGCCGGCGCATCATTGATGCCGTCACCGGCCATGGCCACGATTTTACCTTCGTTCTGTAGCTGTTTGACGATGGCCGCCTTTTGATCCGGCAGCACCTCAGCCTGTACACGGTCAATGCCCAGCTTTTTTGCCACGGCGGAGGCGGTGGCATGCGCATCGCCGGTCAGCATGACGACTTCCAAGCCCTCATCATGCAGGGCGCGTATGGCCTTCGGAGTGGTTAGCTTAACCGGGTCCGCCACGCCGATGACGCCCGCTGCCCGGTTATCCACGGTAACGAACATGACCGTCTGACCCTCGATATAGAGCTCATCCGCCGTCTGGGTCATGGTTTCCGAGCCTACCTCCAGTAGCTTCATCATGGCCTGATTACCAATGGCCACCGTGTTGCCACTGACCTTGCCCCGAGCACCCTTGCCGGTGACCGCTTCAAAACTCTCCGGCTTGGCCAGCGTCAGGGCCATTGCTTTTGCCTTGCGCACGACGGCCTCCGCCAGCGGATGTTCGCTGCCCTGTTCAAGGCTGGCGGCTAATCTGATTAACTCGCTTTCACTGAACCCTGAGGATGGCCGGATGCTGACTACCTCGGGGCGTCCCTCAGTCAGCGTGCCGGTCTTGTCCACGACCAGGGTGTCCACCTTTTCCATGATTTCCAGCGCCTCGGCATTCTTGATCAACACGCCGGCCTGGGCGCCTCGTCCGGTACCGACCATGATCGAGATCGGCGTGGCCAGCCCCAGGGCGCAGGGGCAGGCGATAATCAATACGGCCACGGCATTGACAATGGCATGGGCCAGCCTCGGTTCAGGGCCGATGGAGAACCAGACCAGAAAGGCAATGGCGGCAACACTAACCACGGCGGGTACGAACCATCCCGCCACCGTATCAGCCAACTTCTGGA
Source organism: uncultured Zetaproteobacteria bacterium (assembly GCA_964597745.1). Lineage (GTDB taxonomy): Bacteria > Pseudomonadota > Zetaproteobacteria > Mariprofundales > Mariprofundaceae > CAYLYU01. The sequence goes on along the minus strand of CAZQZF010000038.1, from coordinate 8,357 downwards.
TAGGCGCCCGTGAACGCTGGGCCTCGGCCACCATGCCCACGATTTGCGCCAGCAGCGTATCCGCCCCGACCTTGCCAGTACGCATCAGTATCGAGCCATTGCCATTGACCGTGGCGCCGATGATGGCATCGCCGGATATTTTGTGTACGGGTATCGGTTCGCCGGTAATCATGGATTCATCCACACTGGTTTCACCCTCAATCACCGTACCGTCCAGGGGCACCTTTTCACCGGGGCGCACGCGCAAAACATCGCCAACAACCACCTGTTCCAGCGGCACATCTGTCTCGGTACCATCCACGGAGATGCGCCTTGCTGTTTTCGGCGCCATGCCAAGCAGCATTTTGATGGCCTCATTGGTGCGCGAGCGGGCGCGCAGTTCCAGCACCTGTCCGAGTAGAACCAGGGCTGTAATCACGGCAGCCGCCTCGAAATAGACGTGCACCGCGCCGCCTTTCATGCGCATGATATCCGGGAAGATGCCCGGAACAAGCAGGGCTATGAGACTGTAGAGGAAGGCCACCGATACGCCGAGACTAATCAGGGTAAACATGTTCAGATTCCATGTCCTGAGCGAATTCCAGCCACGTACAAAAAACGGCCAGCCGCCCCACAGGATAACGGGGGCGGCAAGCGCGAATTCGACCCACTGTATGGTCTGCATGGCCAGTCCTTCCGGGAGCAGATCGGGCGCCAGATCGGCGGTCATGGCCAGCAGGAACACCGGTGCGGCCAGCGCGGTGCTGACCTTGAAACGCCGCGTCATATCCGTCAGTTCTTCATTTTTCTCTTGGGCAGCCACGATGCGTGGCTCCAGCGCCATGCCACACCGGGGGCAGGGGCCGGGCTCATCGCTGATAATCTCCGGATGCATCGGGCAAAAGTATTCGGTTTTCCGTGCAAGCCGAGGCGCCGCCGTTGGTTCCAGCGCCATGCCGCACGATTTGCAGATGCCCGGCCCCTGCTGCTCCTGACCGGGACACATCGGGCAGAAATAGATGGCACTCTCATCTTCTGGCATGCGTATGGGGTCAGGTCTTGAATCGCGCGCCGCTTGATGTATCTTCTGATTCGCGCACGATTCAAGACCTGACCCCATGCGCTGCTCAAATGATGCCGGGTCGGCTGAGAATTTTTCGACGCAGTGCTGGCTGCAGAACCAATAGTCGCGGCCTGCGTGCGCAACATGATTGGCGGACTGACGGCTCACTTTCATGCCGCAGACCGGATCATGCGGGCAGTCCTCGCCCAGATACTCTTCCGGCGAGGCATTAAAGGTTTCAAGACAGCGCTGACTGCAAAAATGGTAATCGACGCCTCGAAACGCGCGCTGATGCCGGCTGTCTTCAGAGACAGGCATGCCGCATACAGGATCTTTGTTCATGACGCATTTACCCCTTGGTGTTTTTTTTGCTTCGGCTGGTCCAGGGTTCCCGGTTGCGGAGCCGCCAGGCAGAACCCCTGAGGTTCGACGCCCAGGGCGGCGTTGAATTTACTCGACAGGTTTTGAAAGGCAATCAATGCGGTCAGCTCGATGATGGCATCGTCATCAAAGCATGCCCTGAGATGTTCAAAATCCTTCTCCGATGGGTGACGGTCCGAGAGGGTAACAGCCTCGGCATAAGCCAGCGCGGCCTTTTCCCGGTCACTGAACAATGCGCTTTCCCGAAAAGCATCGAGCTGTGCCAGCCTCTCCTGGTCGGCGCCGCGTTTAAGCACCGTGGCCGAGTTGATATCCACGCAGAATGCGCACCAGTTAAGCTGGGATACGCGTACGGTGATCAGTGAACGAAGTACCGGTTCTATGGGTGAGGAACGGCGGTCCAGGGCGCCGTAAAGAAGGGCCAGGGAGGAGAATACCTTCGGAGAGCGCGCCCACAAGAGGGAAGGCTCCAGCACCGTGCCGTAGCGCCGCTTCTGATTCCATAGGAACAGGCGAACATACCAGGGAAAGTGGGGCTTTTTCGGCGTGATGACGTTCATCCGAATATGCGCCCTCTGCGGTAAAATATCTTGTGTATCTTGCATCAGACTTTACGGGTAAGAGACTATTATACCCAAAGACTCAAGTATTTTCCTGCTGAAAGAAGCATGACAACAGCGGGACAGGGCGGTGTGGATGAAACATTTCAATGATGAGGATTGCAAAGACTGCAATCATGGAGGTCAGAAGCAGAAGGGCAGCCGGCATGAACAGCCACATAACGCTACTCTCGGCTGTTTCCGGTCCCATACGCACAGTGCGAAAACCCATCAGAACCCATGCAAGTGGATAGGCCAGGACGCCGATGCCGAAGGTCCAGCCCAGCAGTTTTTTCCAGCACGTCTTCAAGGATGTAAAGGCGACAATAAGAAGCATGACCGCTGACAGGGCGCCCAGTCCCATCCAGTGTATATGGCCGCGTGTTAATCTCTCCATCGCATCCATGGCCAGACTGCCGGAATGGGAATGCTGATGGGCGGCCGAATGCCCCGCATGTTCAGAATTCCCCCCGGAATGGGCGTGATGGCCGTGGTGGGCTTCCGCCTGCGGGATGACGGCATCGAGTATTACGTTAAGCATATCCGGTTCGGTCTGTTGTATTTTCGCACTCTTGAGTGCGGCCTCCTGCCGTTCAAAAGCGCCATGCACGTGTTCGTGATTCAAGGACAGATACGCAGCCCAGCAGACTCCTATGATCATGGCGAGAATGGACAGAACTAGCCCGTGACGAATTGGATCAAGTAGATTGTTCATAAATGTACCTCCATTGATACATGATTGCGTTTTTTTCATTGGAAAGAAAGGATCATGGAATGAATACGGGGAGACTGTCGCCAGTCTCCCCGTATTTTTCAAGTAAAAAAAGATGGTTTACATCAATGCTTCAAGAATCACAGTCGTTGTACGGGTTGTTTCCGTGGGGCCTGAGGCTGGTTTGAACTTCTCATCATCAAAGATCACGGTCAAATCCATATTCTGGTAAAATTTATAGACTCCGGCCAGATGAAGCACCCTGTTGGTAACGTTGCCGGGAGCGGGGGTGGAGAGCCTCTGGAAACCATAGCCAAAGCCAAGAATGACCCGGTCCACCGGTTCAACCTCAATCCGGGCCGAATAGGCATCAAACTTGTTGCCATTCAGATTGGGTCCAAGGGCATCGCCATAAAAGTTGCCGGTGCCAAAAACGCTGGTCTGGCCTTTGGCATGCGCATAGTCGGCATAAATACCGATGCTCATGCCACCAACATCACTATTCTGCATCTGAAAATCTACGAATTGCAGATTCATTGGAATACGGGCGCCTGTTATGCCGGTCGCGGCGGTTTGGGCGGCGGTCGTAGCCTTACCGGCCCGGCCTGAAACATTGCCGAAACCGATCAGCGTATCCCAACCTGCCAGGTCGAAAATACCAACTACGCGAATCAGTTTACCCAGGTTCAGGCCTACGTTTGTAGTGCCGAGCGTGGCGATAGCGGGCGCGACAACGGCAAGTTGCACATATCCAATATCATTATTTCCCGCCCAGGCGCCGATGCTACTGGTCATCTTGGTAAATCCGGCATTGGAGATACCGGAGATGTCCTGACCGCCCAGTTTGTCACCTCGATGGCCGAACACGTTGGAAACCTCCATGACGTTGGAACCGCCCCAAGGGCTCTTCTGGACGCCCAGACCGAGTTTGAAGTCGCCGAGATCCATTGAATTCAGGAACATCCATACCGGGGCGGGGCCCATATTCATTTTCGCCGGTTTCGAAGGATCATAGACGACGATTGCACCTGAATTGGCGCCAATACGGCCGGCAAGAAACAGACGGGTTTCCTCCGCCGGAATATTGAATGTACCGACGGAACCTGCACCTTGCGCATTTACACTCGTGAAATTGGCGCGAACATCAAAGCTGGCGTTCAATACAGCCGGGATGGAAAGATTGTCATCTTCGATCAGGGCCTGATCCCCTACATCGGTGAATGAATTCATCATGAAAGAGCGGCCGAATGGAGTCAGCGCCGGAAAGGTCTGGAAATGGCAGCTTAGACAGGAAGCGCCGGTCTGGCGCGCAAATGCCGGAAACGCCTCGGCCCGGGTGGGCATCAGCGCCATACCGGACATCGCAAACAGAGCAAATGCGACAGTTGTAAGAAGTATTTTTTTCATGTGATTAAGTTCCTCCAAATTAACTTGGCTAAGTTTAGCCTTTGTTTATTTCCTCCCCTTGTTTCCGTGCGTCCCTTCAACCTGCCTGTTACCCACCCAATGGATATGTATGGGTCAGGCAGCGAATTACGGACTCTTTCAAGGAGGAGCGGGAGGGATAATGTGTGAACCACGTCACAGCGTCAACATATAACGTGTGAAATGTATCAAATTGACACAAATGATACGATAGCAATATAGAGATTTGAATAACCTATGTATTACAATACGTTATATAAATAACACCAATGTGTTATGCCCGTTCAAGGCGAACATAAAATCTCGAAAATGGGAATTAAACCCATAAATATTCTCATATATGGGAATCGTCTTCCAGCTTGCGATACAGAGTAGAAAGCCCGATACCCAGGCGCTTGGCCGCTTCTTCCTTGTCTTCGCCGCAATGCTCAATCGTTTGCAGGATCAAGCTGCGTTCAAAATTCACCGTTGCCTCCGCCAGCTTCATTTCCTTTCCACCCCGGCGGGATTCCCCGGGAGGAATGTGCAGCCTGCTATTGTTGGACAGCAGCAGCGCCCGCTCCAACGTATTTTTTAATTCACGCACATTGCCGGGCCAGTCCTGGGTTTGTAGCCACTGGTATTGCCGTGCATCCAGGGGGGCAACTCGAATGTCCCGGTTCCTGGTAAGAATATCGAGCAGGGAAGTGGCCAGGAGGGTGATGTCCTCACGCCGCTCGCGCAGTGGCGGGATGTGTATGCGAAGTACGTCCAGGCAGAAATATAAATCCTCTCGGAAGCGGCCCTGACGGGTCTCGTCCCTGAGCTCCTTGTCGGTAGCGGTAATAATCCGTGCCCTGAATGTATGCTCCCGGGCATCTCCCAGCGGTCGAAACCGGCCCTCGTCCAGAACGCGCAGCAACTTGGCCTGTATGACCTGCGGCAATTCGTTGACCTCGTTCAGAAACAGCGTGCCCTTGCCTGCCGTGGACAACAGCCCTGCGCGATCCCGGTCGGTGCCGGGGATCGCCCCCCGCTTATAACCAAACAACTCGCTTTCCATCAGTTCACCGGGGACAGCTGAACAATTAATCTGAACAAAGGGGTCGGCGCCATGCCCTCCGGCCGTGTGGATAAGGCTGGCCAGCCTTCTCTTGCCCACGCCCCTTTCTCCCTGAATCAGCACTGGCGACCGAACGGCAGCGGCCTTCCCGGCCAGGTAACGGACATGACGCATAGCCGGTGAATCTCCCATGGATGCGAGTTCACCTTCGTCCTGCAGAGTGGAAGCCATGATTTCCAGCTTCCGTTCCAGTTCCAGCTTTTCATCCAGCCGCATCAGTCGCGCCAGCAGTTCATCGAAGCGGATGGGCTTGGATATGTAATCATATGCGCCACTCTTGAGCGCCTGCTCGGCAATATCCCTGTTGCCGAACGCCGTCATCAAGATGCAGGGAAGGGGGTTGTTTCGGGTCTTTAATGCTCGCAGCAAGTCGAAACCATCGCCATCGGGCAAGCGGATATCACTAAGAATTGCATCCATATCCTGGCTTGCAAGCTGATCATGCGCTGCCTGGAGGCTGTCAGCTTCAAGTAGTTCATAGCCCTCCTCGGACAGTATTTCCATGATGCCCTGCCGGATATGGTCTTCATCCTCGACGATCAGTACTTTCATGGGATATTCTCAAATGGCAGCCAGGCGCGAAAATGACTGCCGTTATGATCGCTGCGCGCCAGTTCGAGCCGGCCATGCATGCGTTGCATCAATTCACTGCTGATGGCCAGTCCAAGCCCTGTTCCCGCTTGGCCCTTCTTGGTGGTGAACAGAGGCGTGAAGATTTTCTCATGGAGTTCCGGCGGAATGCCGGGGCCATTGTCGCATATATTCAGGGCTAAGCCGTTATTAAAGGGCTCGGCGCTTAACTCCACCAATCCGCCATTCCCACAGGCATCCATGGCGTTCAACAGCAGGTTGACCAGAACCTGACGCAGAAGGGCGGAGTTGGCTGTCACGCGCATCCGGGATGCCTTGAAAGTAGACTTGAAAACCACATGCCTACGGCGGGGAGACATGCGGGCCAGGGCGATGGCGCTTTGTGCGATGGGTTCAATATCTATGCCGGCCAGTCCTGATTCATTACCTTCCATTCCGTAGTCAAGAATATTACGGATGATGGCTTCCATCCTGGATAATTCATCCAGGGCGACTCGCAGACGTTCTTCGGCTGCACCGCCTTGTCCGCTTTTTAGTTTGCGCAAGGCTGTTTCGAGAGAAATCGACGCCCCCGCCAGTGGATTGCCTACCTCATGAGCAATACCCGCGGCCATCAATCCCAGCGCCTGCATTTTTTCATGATGGGCGGCCATGTTTCGCGCCTGATTCAACATGAGTTCACGGGTTTGCAGGGCCTTGCCCATTGAATTGCAGGCAAGGGCCAGTTCGCCCAGCTCATCCTTGGGCAGGTCAGGGCAATGGATATCGAAATCGCCATAACTGATTTTTTTCATTTCGTGCCGCAGGTTAACAAGCGGCCGGACCATATGCAGGGAAAGATAGACGGTCAACCCCGCCAGTAACAAAAACAGGAACATTATGGAAAACAGAAAATTATTACGCATATTCATGCGCATGTCAGAAACCATACGCATGGCCGCATTCACACTTTGATCCAGTTCATGATGCCTTACGGACAAGTGCTGTGATGCCCTGTCCATGATATCATCTATTTCACGCATCAGAATTGGGCCTTCAAGATTGCCGACTGGGAAGGGTAGAGAGAAAACCTGATTCGCCCTGGATGTGATTTCATCCAAGGCCAGTATGATAGGGTTGATAAACAGTTGCTCGGAATCATTCCCGTCAAGGTTTTTGAAGATTGATGCGCGTCTATTTTTAAAGGTCTTTGGCAGCCGCCAATCGCCGCTGATGAGGAATGACCTCACAGGGGTAACGGTATTCATCAAGCCCGTCTCCAGTTCGTGCAGGTGATGACTTTCGCGATTGGCAGCCTCAATGATCCGGGCCTTCTGATGCAGCTTGTTGAAATCCAGAACCATCTGCCACCCAACATAAACGATCGCCACAAATACCAGGGTTAGCCAGCTTCCAACTTTCCATGCCAGCCGGGATCTCATCCTGTTTGTCCAACCGTATTATTCAACTCTCACCCGTCTCTGCTGCTGTCGAAATAGTGATTGTTTCCCCATGGCTATTATTTGACGTATCAGCATTACAGCCAGCCAGTATAAGTCCACCTGTTGTTTTTTCACATATTTCCTCCTGATGATGTTTCGCATGGCAATTCCCCTTTTGCCCCATCATTTCGCCTCCCTGTCGCATGTCTGGCGGGATTGCATTTCCATATCGGGAAAGCTCCAGCCAATCTGTGTCGAATAAAGATTTTGCAGACAGGTCTCGGCAAACCGGGTGGCGGCTTCCAGGATCTCGCTGTTTGCGTTTGGATCGGCCATCAGCGAAAGTACTGGCAATTGGGGTTGCAGGGTGAGGATATGAGCGCCACAACCGCAGGGGCATAATTCGTGATGTGGCGCGGAAAGCGGGGCCGTTCTTGTCCATGTGTAGAACAGACGGCCGGCAAGTCGCAGCGCCGACCAATTCCTGCGATCAAAATTCCGTGTTTCCATGTCCAGTTCATCCGTGGCTATCTCATGGACTACCAGTAAATCGAGGTGATGGCGGCAGCATATTGCTTCGTTGGGCGTGCGCTCATAGGCGCCGCCGTCGCAATAGGCGGCATCCTCAATCCTGACCGGCGAAAACAGTAAGGGGATGGCCGCACTGGCAGCAGCAGCCCTGGCGAGATTGCCACGATCCAGGATTTCCTTTTCCCCTTTATCCAGATTAACGGCGATCAGCGAGAGAGGGATGCGGCATTCGGAGAAGTGTTCCACCGGCAATGCTTTGGCGATGGTACGGATCATTACTTCCGGATTGGCCAGGCCCGTGAGTCCCCGGCCACGGCCGAACATGAGCCGGATCGCCATCCGGAACCAGCCCATCGGATGATAAAAGTCACGGGAGCGGAGTTTAAGCACGCCATCACGTATCGTTCTGGCATCAAGCCCGGCTGCGTAGCAGGTGGCAATGACTCCACCTGAGCTACATCCTGCAATCGCATCAAAACGTATGCCCATTGTATCGACTGCTTGCAGAAATCCCGCATGGGCCAGAAGCCCGCGTACGCCTCCGGCTGACAGG
>CAZQZF010000037.1:0-12883 GCA_964597745.1 uncultured Zetaproteobacteria bacterium | reverse complement strand
GCATGGCAAACTCCTTTCAGTTTGCAAGATTGATCAGGCTTGGCCTGACACACCAAAGAGCGCAGAGGAAAGAGAATTCAGGGTTATTGGACAGGGATGGGCGGGTGTGCCCATCCCTTAGTTGAGGGTCAGGGAGAACGGACCGAAGACCGTGGTTGGGACGCTATCAGTGACCGAAACGACGAAGTTGTATCCGCCGACTGCGCCGGTCGGGGTGCCCGAGATGACGCCGGTGTTCGGGTCAAGGTTTAACCCGGCCGGCAAGGCGCCACCGGTTAGAGCCCATGTATAGAACGGCGGCGGTCCGCTGTTCGGTACGCCGCCAAAGGCGACCAGTGTGGCAGAATAGACAATGTTCCGGGTCGCAACCGGCAGAGTGGTAGTGGTAATCTTCAGTGCGGTACCGGTTGCGGGGGTGGGAGCGGCAATGGTCAGGGACAGGCTCTTCATGGCCGTATTATTGGCAACCGGTAGATCTGGGTCGGTGGCGGTGACGACAAAATTAAATGTGCCCGAGGCCGTGGTCGTGCCGGAGATGATTCCATCAGTCGAGAGGGTTATGCCGGGCGGCAGAGCGCCCGTCGTCAACGCCCAGGTACAATTGATGCAAGGCTGACCGCCGACATCGGCGGCCAGGATTTCACTGTAGATCTGGTTGACCGCCCCCGGCGGCAGCGACGAGGTCGTGGTGATGGCCAGGGCGCCGGTGACGGTGATGGTGAAGGAGCCGAATGTGGTCAGGCCGTTGGCATCGACCAGGGCGATGACAAAGCTGAACTGGCCGGCGGTGGTGGGCGTGCCGGACAGGATGCCGGTGGTGGGATTCAACGTCAGTCCCGGCGGGATGACGCCGGACTGCAGGGACCAGACGAGCGGCGCCGCGCCGCCGGTGGCGGTCATGACGACATTGTACGGCTGGTTGACGACTCCGGCGGCCAGCGGCGAGGTATTGGTAATGGCCAAGGGCGTGCCCGGCGCCAGGGTGACCGTGAACTTGGCTTTGACCTGCGTGCCCTTTTCGTCCTGAACCAGCAGGTCGGAAAAGCCGGTGATGGTGAGCGGACAGGCGGTAGTGATGGACAGGATATCGCCGCTGTTGACCAGGGTGCGCGTTGTAAATCCGGTCAGCTCCTGGACGGAGGAGAAGATCTGATAGGGTGGAAAGCCGCCGTTGACCTGATAATTGGCGGTCAGGGAAAAGCCGGGCGTGCAATTGCCCGAACCATTGCCGTTAAAGGTCAGTGTCTCGTCGGCAGGGGCGGCGCTGAGCGGCACATTGATTCCCGACCGGGTGCCGGACGGGGCGTTGCCGCAGGCGGCCAGACCCGTGAGCAGGAGCATGGACGGAATCAGCATGGATTTCATGCGCCAAAGAGCGCCTATTGATCTGGCTCCGCGGATTGTCCGTCTGTTCATGGGTTCTCCTCTCCCCTGGCGAGGCTTGTGTCCATGATCTTCGGCGTCAGGAAGATCAGCAGCTCCGCCTTGTCATCCTTGATCAGTCTCTTCTTGAACAGCCAGCCCAGATACGGAATATCCATCAGCAGCGGAATACCGTTGATACTGGTGGATTTATTCCGGGTATAGACGCCGCCGATGACCACTGTTTCGCCATTGTTCATAAACACTTCCGTCTCAACCTTCTGAACATCAAGGATCTGTTGACCTGCATTTTGGTCCGGACTGACGCTATCCTTTGTCACCAATACCTTCATGATGACGTGCTTGTCGGCCGTGATCTGGGGCGTCACCTCGATACTCAGCGTCGCCTTCTTGAACTGTACCTGAGTGCCATTCTGACTGGTCGATACAAAGGGAACATCGCGCCCCTTTTCGATTGTGGCCTTCTGCAGGTTGGTGGCCATGACCCTCGGGTTGGAGATGATCTTGACGTCGCCATCGGCCTCGGCGGCGGAGAGCTCCAGGTCCAGGTTCAGGACCTTGGAAAACGAGCCCAGACTGAGCCCGACGGCGCCGCCCAATCCGGTGCCCACGGTCGCCGGCAAGTCCACGAGAAAACCCCGGCCGCCGGTCGAAGTGGTGCCGCCATTCAGGATGGCATCGGCGTTATCACCCGTTGTAGTGATAGGATTTGCTCCTACAGGTTGGGGACCATTACTCCCTGGCTTACCAGCGCCTACGGCGACGGCGCCGGGAAAGTTGCGGCCGGTCCCGGTATTGAAGCCGCCGCCCCAGCGGATGCCGACCTCATGCAGAAATTTATCCGAGGCCTCAACGACGCGGGCCTCAATCAGGACCTGCTGCGTCGGCTTGTCAATGGTGGCGATCAGCCGTTTGACGTTGTTGATGGATTTCTGAGTGTCCTTGATAATCAGGGTATTCGTGCGTTGATCAATCAGGAAGCTGCCACGCGGGGATAAAAGACCAATGCCGATGTTACCCTTGGCCTGTTTGGCCTTGCCTGAAGCCCCCGCCTTCCGCGCAGTCTTCGCCTCATCAATCATCTTCTTTATATCCTCGACGCGGGCGTAATTCAGGGCGATGATCTCGGTCTTCAACGGCTCAAGCTGCTCGTTGTCCTTTTGCGACTGCAGTTTTGATTCGTTTTCAGCCTGGATCACCGCCATGGGCGCGATACGCACCACATTGCCGAGCTTTTCACTGCCCAGACCGCGGGCGCGCAGGATAAGGTCCAGGGCCTGATCCCATGGCACATTGATCAGACGCATGGTCAGGGTGCCCTTGACGTCGTCCGACATGATAATATTCAGATTGCTCATCTCCGCGATCAGTTTCAGGGCGTTGCGGATATCGATATCCTTGAAATCAAAGGTGACCTTCTGACCGGTATAGGTAAAACGCTCCTTGCCGGCGGCGCCCTTGGCGGCCCGGGCCAGGTCCTCGGGAATAAAATTGACCGTCAATACATTGCCGCTCTGAAAGGAGGAAACATGGGCCTTTTCCCGCAGGCGGGCGATGATGCGGACATTGTCCCGCACCCCGTAGGCGTCGATCTGGCGAATTGGGCCGGGGAACTGACTGACGTCGAGCGAGCGCTCAAGCCCCTTCGCCAGTTTAGCCTTTTTGACATCGATCACGACATAACCCTTCTTTTCCCGGAGATTGATCACGGGATCGGTTTGGTCCGTGCGGATGATGATATGGGCAACGCGATCCTCCGGCTCAAATCCCACCTCTTCGACCCGCATGCCCCCGGCCTTGCGGCCGGCGGTGATTTTACCGATGCGAAGCGTCAGTTGCGACGGCGAGGCCGTAATCTGGTGATCGGCCGCCCCCCCGGGGACAAGACCGATAACCAGTCTCAGACGCCCCTCGGCCCTGCCGACCGTGACATCCTGGATAGTGCGGCTGGCGAAGCTGAAATGTTCCCTGGGAAGTCTTGAGGAGGCGCCCCACAGGTCCAGAATCAGTGTTTTTCCACCATTGATCAGAAAGGCGTTACGGTTGGCGTTCATGTTCCGGCCCCGAATGATGAGCTCGGTGCTCTTGGGCGTATCATGCACCTGCAGGTCCTGAACCTCCGCCCCGGCCCGGTTCTTCCCTGAACCTGTTTTCTGGGACTGGAACCGAACCTTAACTTCATTGCCTTCCTGTTTGATCCTGTAGGTCAAGGCGGAGCCCAGGCTAATCTCCAGACGGGCGCCATCCTTTGAAACAAGAGGGAAAATCCCCGTGACCCCGGGCGCGTCGTCACGGATTGGCTGGACGCCCGCTTTCAGACCCGCCTTGGGGAAATTCAAAACCAGCCGCGGCGGCGCCTCAAGATCGAATACCTGATACTGCAGGGGCTCATCCAGTTGCACCGTAATCACCTGTTCATCGGACGATTTCTGAAGGCTGACCGACTCAATTTGCGCCGCCTGGACATTGAGCGGCGCCAGGGCCAGCAGGAACACGCCAAAAATCGCGGCAATCAAGGGCTTCCTCCCCGTCACCGGTATCATTATCGGCCAACCTTCATCTTCTGTTTTCGCTCCCCTTCTTCAATAAAACGGTAGGTCACAGCCAGCCCCTTCACCTGCAATCTATCATTGCCGGCTGATTTCTCTATCTCCAAATTTTTCACATCCACGATTCGCGGCATCTCCCCCACCCTCTTCAAAAAGGTCAACATCTGCCGATAGCTGCCGGTCAGCGTGAGATCGACCGGAACCTCGGCATAAAATTCCTTTGGCGCTTCGGCCAGCGGTTTGAATACAGAGAACTCCAGACCGGAATCCTTGCCCGCCCTCGAAACATTTTCCAGAAGATCCGGAATTTGCGATGCCCTGGGCAACATGTTCAGAGCAACCTTTAACTGCTTCTCCAGTCTGGCGAACTCCCTCTTTTTCCGGGGCAGGTCTTCCGCCAGCTTTCGGTTCCGTTTCAGTATGCGCTGTTGCTGCTTAATGTTTTTCTGCTCCTGAACAATCTTCTTATTGAGAGGCATCCAGCCAAAATAGACGTACAGGACAATCATCAGGATGCAGACGCCTAGCAGGGAGACCCCTTTTTTCCACAAAGGAACAATGAGAAGCGGGGTAAAGACAGCAAGACGATCGTGCATTATGAAGCCTCTCCCGGAGGGCGTGGTTTTTGCCCCGGGTTCTCCAGCGGGATCAAACTCAAAGTAAACTCACGCGCGGGAACGTCGCCAAACTTGACGCGCTGGATAACTTCGAGATGAACGTTGGAAAACAGGGCGTCCCTGTCAATACCGCGCATAAAATTGGCAACAACCTTGTTGCTTTCGGCAAATCCGGAAAGTTTGATTTGGCTGCCTTTATCAATGATGCTTTTCAGCCACACCTTTTTCGGAATCTCTTCAGACAAGGCAATCAACCTTTCCAGAGAGCGGAACCGGCTTGACTGCAACTTGTCCACCAGTCTGAGCTTGGCCTCTACATCCTTTTTGAGTTTATCGAAGTCCCTGACCTTTCCGATCTTTTTTACCAGGAGCCGATTCTCCGCCTGCAAGGATGCATAGGTTCGCTGCCTGGTTTCCAGAATGCTCGAGTAATACAGATTTACTCCGGCAGTCAGAATCAGGACGGCAATAATCCCGGCCAGAAAAACCGATATCAGTTCCAGGAGCTGCTTGTGCCGCCGCGCCTGCCTGTACGGCAGCAGATTGATACGTATCATCCTATCATTCCTTAAGACGACGAAGCGCCAGCCCCATGGGCGCCATCATCCGCGGTCCCACCTGATCAATGTAGGTCTGGTTAAATTTGCGTTTGGATATATTGGCGTAATGCAGGGGATTAAGGGCGCGAGTTTCAATGCCCATGCGTTGCTCAAGTTCGCCCGCGATCTCCGGTATCAGGGCGCAACCGCCGGTCAGATACAACGTATTAGCTGGATTCTCGGCATGCTTTGCGGCGTAATAATCCAGTGAGCGGCCCAGTTCCGATGTAAGATTAATGTAAAATTCTTCAAGAATATCGCCGCTTATCCCCGGAAAATTTAGCAGTTTTATCTGCTCGGCGGCATGGGCGGTCAGATTGTGCGCCTGCATGATCCCCTGGGTAAGATTGTCTCCACCGTAAAACTGGTCCCTGACGAATTCCGAACGCCCGTCGTTCAAAATATTGATATGGATCATCGTGGCCCCGATGTCGATCAGGGCATCGGCGCCGCCGCCATTCGCGGAAGCTTTGCCGGCGTCTGACTTGTTGAGCTTTGGCCGGATCCGTTCAAAGACATTGGCCATGCAGAAGACGCTGCAATCAATGCACCTTATCTTCAAACCGGCATTATTGAATACAAGCCGATAATTATCGATGATGTCCCGCTTGCAGGCGACAATAATAACCTCCATGGCCTCCGGGTCATGCGGGGCTTCGCCCAGAATCTGGAAATCCAGATAGACTTCATCAATATTAAAAGGGAGCAACTGTTCCGCTTCATAATTAATCTGGCTTTCAAGTTCAATTTCCGTCATTGCAGGCAGGATGATTGTTTTCATGATGACGGCATTGCCCGACATGCCGAAGCAGACATTGTGTGTTGATGGACGGGCAATCTTGTATGCCTGTTTCAAGGTGCGGCTGACAGCCTCAGGGTCCACGATGGCGTTTTCCATGATGGCGCCGGGCGGCATGGGTACGATTGCCATGCACTTAAGCTGAAGTCTTGAATATCCTCTGGCCAGCTCCACAACCTTGACGGCGCTGGAACTGACATCAACGCCAACCAGGTTTCCTGACTCTTTTTGAAATAGCCTCAATCACACTCCCCTGCACCACTCCGTCCGGCTTAACCTGCACTCTTCATCAATGCCGCCACGGCCAAATATTCATGCAGGCAGTCAATCCGCTTACGCAACTTACTGATCCGCAAGGATAACGTCAAACATGACAAGACGACATCATAACCGGATATAGCTGGCAATCCGAAAGTGTGTTAAATTTGGACAGGTTATGGGCAATCTCTATCACCGGCTGTGTTTTCCGTCACTGTAATCATTGCAAAAATGGGGCATGAACCGAGGCTAATGAGATTTTTTTACGGGGCCAATTACAAAACCGGGCTGGCACTGGGATCGCGGAGAGGCTTTTCGCTGATTGAGATGCTTATTGTTGTCATTATTCTGGGCATTCTCACCGCCATTGCCGCGCCCGCCTTCAGTCAATGGAGGGCGCACTCGGCCGCCAATAATGCGGCGTCGTCTATTATGGCCCACCTGAAACAGGCTCGTAATCTGGCTGTTTCCGAAAATCGAAGTGTTAGTGTTGTGTTTACCGCAACCGCATATACCTTTGATCAGGACATGA
This sequence comes from uncultured Zetaproteobacteria bacterium, assembly GCA_964597745.1. Taxonomy (GTDB): domain Bacteria; phylum Pseudomonadota; class Zetaproteobacteria; order Mariprofundales; family Mariprofundaceae; genus CAYLYU01. The sequence continues at coordinate 6,146 of CAZQZF010000037.1, read as the reverse complement.
CCGGAACCTGTAATCCTTGCAGGAACCTGACTATGCAACTGAGCCAATACTCAAATAACCTGTCGGCAAGCACCACGGCAACTGGGGATATATTCACCTTTGGCAGTACCGGAACCGGGTCAACAGGCACGGTGACAATCACGGACGCCGCGGATCCAGCATATAGCAGGCAGATTACCGTCAACATGATAGGGCGGACTTTTTTCGTCACACCATGAACCACTCAACTCAAACCCTCTCCGGGAAGGGCTTCTCGCTCATTGAAACCCTGGTGACCCTGGTCATTCTGGTGGTTGGCATCCTGGCGCTGGAAACCTTTTATATTTCAGTGGTGGATCGGCAGCAAACCGCCCGGGAGCGGTTGATCGCGGTGCATCTGGCTGAGGAGGTGATTGAATTCTGGCAGCAGGACGCCAATGACTACCTGCCGAATATTGACGGCTCATGCTTTTTAACGACCCGAACAGCGGCTGCCGCTTATCCCGTTTCAGTGACCTGCACGCCACCGGCGCTGCCGATAGCGTATACCATCTGGTCCAACACAAGCCAGGCCCAGGCGCCTCTACCAACCAGCCCGAATCAGGGAGGAACTCCTCTGGTTGCCCCTAATCCTGGTAATTTTACCATCCGTAATATGCAACAGGTCCAAGTCAATACCCCGGCCGCCCACAACAGTGTGACACCCATGCTAAAGGTTGTCCGCATCTCCTGGCTTCATAAGGGAAAGGCCCTGCCGCCGATTGTTCTGACCCATATATCGAGCCTGCGATAATGCGGATAAACAAACAGGAGGGCGACAGCCGGGGATTTACACTGATTGAATTACTGGTCTCCACGCTCATTGCCATGGTCCTGCTGGCCGGGGTCGTGGGTATCTTTATCAGCCAGAACAGGGCCGCCAATATGGTGACGGACAAGACGGATCGCTTAAGCGACCTGTTTCTCGCCTCCCAGATTATGCAGACCGCGTTGCGTGATGCGCAGGCAATATGCTGGGATGCCGCGAACAAGCGGATTGTCTATCAACCATTGGATTCCACCGTGGCCGTGGCCGATCCCTGCACGGCGGCAGTGGATGCCCAAAATGGATTCTTCCGGTTTGATGCCGCTACAGCTACGCAGACGGCCCAGGTTTGCTGGGATCGGCCAAACCTGGGAGGCGGCTGTCAGGAGTTGATCAGGGATCTGAAAGACGCCTCCGGCATGCAGATTGTGCCGGTTGCCAATACCAATCTGAAAGGGCTGAGGCAAATCATTCTGACGGCCCGCGCTCAGAATCTTGACAGGGTCGACAGGGATGTTTTTCTGGAGTTTCGCGTATGGCCGAGAAACTGAACGGACCCCCGACGCGGGGCGCTGTGACCGAAAAAAAAGGCTTTGTGCTGATCACCGCGCTGGTCCTGCTGATGTTGCTGTCGATACTGGCCGCGGGAGTGATGTTCTCCGGCCTCGTATCAGTACAAACGAGCGAGACCGCACGTAATTCCACCATGGCTTTCTACTATGCGGAAACCGGTATTCACTATATGGCCTGGGCGCTGAATAATGACGCCGAATTCGATAGTTATGCGCCCATTGTTCAACGCACTAGCGGCGTGTTCGCCGAACCCGCGCTGCCCACATCTCCGGCGCCATCCACGGTTGGCGACCGCACCGAGCTTTTTGCCAATCTGCTTGACCCTGGCCCAACCGCCATCAGCGACACATCGGGCGGGGGGACAACCGGGCAAGTCATGTATTTTGACAATACGCCGTTGGCGGGAAGAACACTGAAATGGCCGTTGCCCACCGACGCCGGAGGAAATCAGATATTACCTGTGTTTACTAATATAAGCTTTTTCCTGCCGCGTTACATCAAGCTGGAGATCGATACAAACGGGAATATTACGCCCCAAATTCCGGCCCTGCCCCATGCCAACCCGCCGGTGACGGGAACGGACGTGCCGAACAACGGGGCAATCGTGTGGATTACCGCCGGAGACACGACTGAGGATGCGGAGATTTATACGCCTTTGGATCCAAACAATGTCAACGCCTCTTGCGAGGGGGACGCCAACTGTCCGTGCCGGACTGGGGCGCCTTCTCCTCCGGCGCAACCTTATCAGCCCGGGCAATCATGTTATATCACCGCATCCGGCGTTGCGTCCTGGGTCTATACGTACAGTCTTGTGGCATATTCCATCGGTTATGTAAACGGCAAGGCCTTTCGCATGGTCCGGGCGGTTATTATGTGATGTATGATGCAGGTCACAGCATAAAGATTGGAAGGGTTTATACTTGGCCCCGCTTAACTATTGTGAACAATTCAGGCTGGATTAATTACACGATCTTATAGAGGTGAGAGAACAGGGAGTAATGATGAGATATTTGATTGGGAACATGAGACTGCTAACCACGACTGCTTTTTTTGGCGTTATGCTGGTGACAATTGAACTGGCGCCGGTGGCGCCGTCAGGTTGGGGGCCGGGCGGTGGTTTTGGCGTTAGTCCGGCCATGGCCGGAAGCCTGGTTTGTGACTGTACAACGGCGGCGGATGCGGATGCGGCGGCAACCAAGGCCAAGGCGGATGATGACAAGGCCAAGGACGATGTCGACAAGGCCAAGGACGATGTCGACAAGGCCAAGGCGGATGATGACAAGGCCAAGAAGGATTATGACGAGGATAAAACAGAGGCGAACAAGCAAGCTCTGGAGGACGCCGACAAGGCCAAGGAGGACGCTGACAAGACCAAGGAGGATGCCGACAAGACCAAGGAGGACGCCGACAAGACCAAGGAGGACGCCGACAAAGCCAAGGAGGATGCCGACAAGAATGTCGTTGGCGCCCCATGTAGCTGTGGCGATGGCACCACCGGCTACTGGACTAACGCCACGGGTGGGACTTCAACACCGCCGGGCGGTTCAGCTCCCAAGGCGGAGCGCCAGATCCAGGGTCAATAAGGGATTGACCGTGGCAAGCGCCTCTCCTTCGGGAGGGGCGCTTTTTTTGCATAAGAATCGCACCCGCAGAGGACGCATAGGCTCGCGGGGATTAAAAACATAAACATTTATTTCTCGCCTCTGTGTCCCTCCGCCTCCTCCGTAGTCAAATATATTTTACGCCTTCGCGTGAGATGTAGGCAGCGGCTTGATATGATTGGCCTGGATAGACGGATATATATCCGGTTGAATACAAACCCTGGAGCTTGATGTGCGGAACCCTGGATTGAATATGCCCGGTATGGCCTTGACGGCATTGATGCTGTTATCCGGATTTGCCGGCATTTCCTATGAAATTCTCTATGGCCGTATGCTGGGCAATCTGATCGGGGATCAGTTTGCCGTTTCCGCTGCCGTTCTCGTCACGTTTCTTTTGGGAATCGGGATTGGCTCCGCCTATGCCTGGCGTCTGTGGAGATACCTGTGGCTGATTGAGGGACTGATCGGGGTTTATGGGGCCGTGTTCGCCCTGTCCGGAGATCATCTGGATGCATGGCTCTATGGCAGCTTTTTTCCTGGCAGCCTGCTTGCCACTATCGTGATTTGCGTAGTTCTTCTGACCATTCCGGCAGTGTTGATTGGATGCAGTATTCCTCTATTCGCGGGATATCTGAGCCGGGAGATTGCCGGATCGGTTTTTCCATGGGTGTATGCCGTCTACAACTTTGGAGCCGGCCTGACCGCCCTGGTTATTGAATTTTTTGCCATTCGCCGGTTTGGGATTCAGGGTGCCGTGTTGGGCTTTGTCTGTATCAACTTTTTTGTAGCCGCCTGCCTTGGATATCGATTCCGCCATGAGAGGATCAACCGGCTTCCCGTGCCGGAACATAGAATATTTCTTGCCCGGCGCGAATGGATGGCGCTGGTGCTGGCAAGCGTGGCATCCGCCGTTTTCCAGCTGTTCATGATTAAACTGACCGAAATGTTTCTCGGCCCGTTCCGGGAGTCCTTTGCGCTGGTGCTGTCTATCGTGCTGTTTGGCATTGCATTGGGAACCGTTATCGTCAAACGCTTTCATTTGGGACTCGGCTCCGTGCTGTCGCTTGCGTTGACGGGTCTGCTGTTGATCCTGGCCGATGCGGGTTTCATCTCCAATATGTATGCGTACCTATATGCCTGGGCGGCGGGTTCCCATACCGGTCTGGTCGTGCTGAAATGGATGTTCGCATGGTTATTGATGGGGCTGCCGTCACTCTGTTTTGGAGCAACCATTCCGGCTCTGTTGACCAGGCAGGGCGATGTCAGCCGCGAATCGGGACAGTTGCTGTTTATCGCCTCGCTGGCCAATGTAACCGGATTCCTGCTGATGGTTTTTCTACTGCACCGCTTTCTCGATTATGGGGTGCAGTTGCTGGTAATTGTAGCCATTGTAGCGCTGGCAATCGCCGTTTATTATCGTTTTTCACGCCTGGCCATGGCTGGCGCCGCTGTTTCAGCAATGCTTGCCGGAGGTCTGTTGTATAGCCAGTGGAATGAAAACCTTCTCTATCTTGGCTATACGAAATTTCATTCAGCCGGGGATCTTGCAACGGCGAAAAAGAAGATTGATTTTCCGGATCGGTTCAAGGGCTATCAGGACGTCTTTTCCATTAACTGGATGGATGGCAGGCCGTTCTTTTTTATCAATGGGTATATCAGCATTCCTCTGAACAATCCATCGGAAAAGGTCGTGGGCGCCTTGTCATCCATGTATGCGCCACGTGGTGATCAGGCGCTGGTGCTGGGGCTGGGCAGTGGCGCGACGGCATCCACGGTTGGCCTGGCATTTGCGCATACGGACGTGGTGGAGATCAATCCGGTTGTGCGGGAAAACCTGTTTCGCATGAGAAAATGGAATTTTGATATTGAAGCCAATCCGAACGTTGATATCATTGTCGATGACGCGATTCATTATACGAAGATCACGGACAAACGATATTCCCTGATTCTGAATACAGTGACAACGCCCCTCTATTTCAGTTCCTCCAAGCTCTACACCAGAGATTTTCTCAATGTCATCCATGACCGTTTGTCTCCTGATGGCATCTATGTGACATGGATGGATTCGCGTATTGGCGACAAGGGGGTGGATATTGTACTCAACACCATTGCCGGCAGCTTTAAACATTGCGCGATTTTTTATATCAAATCCGCCTATTTTCTACTGATTTGTTCCGATGAGGAGATTCGGCCGGCCCGGGTGGCGGCCGTGGCCGGCATCCGGAAGTTGCGGCATGATTTACTGAGCAGACATCGGATTCTGGTGGACTGGCTACCCTACCAGTTGCTTGATGAGGATGCGCTGGCGCTGCGTAAAGAGATGAATGGCGAGGTCAACACCAATAATCATCCGAACCTTGAATTTGAGATGGCGAGTCTGACAAAATCGGGGATTCCCGAATTTAAGGCCCGTTTGCGCAAGGCCATTGACCTGTCGCGTATCAAGGCGTATTCCAATCCCGGCTCTAATATATTTCCCGCGGACCTGATCAGGCATGCGAAGCGTATGATCAGCGATTCATCCATCGAACGGAGTCTAAAGAAGGCCTCCAGAAATATGTTGAATATAAAACGCAGAAATCTGGCGGAACTCATGTACTGGAGGAATATGGCGACGGGCCGGGGAAAGGCCCTGGATTATCACAAATACGGATATTGGCTATACCGCAATCGACGGTTTAAGGACTCCATCAAACAGTACCGGAAGGCCCTTGCATTAAACCCGAAACAGGATAACGCCAATTACAATATCGCCATCAGCTACTCAAAGCTGGGTCAGTTGGGGAAGGCGCTGGTTTTTTTTAAAAAAGAACTGAAGGTCGATCCCGGGGACCAGGATGCGCCCTATGAAATGGGTGTAGTTTACATGCAACAGAAGCGCTACGGCAAGGCGGCTGACAGCTTTCGTCTGGCTGCTAAAATGGGCTATAAATCAACGGACCGTGATTATTCCGAAGTCGAGGCCCTTACCGCTGCCGGCAGGTGTAAGGAGGCAAACGCGAAGCTGTCTGATCTGTTGGAACCCGGTCATTCCAGACTCCTGTCCATGGTGAACCTGCGGTGCGCCAGGTAGCTTGTTCCACTTGCAGTCAGGGCAGGATACATCGTAGTCTGGCCTGCATGGTTTACCGCCTCCCGGATGTCGCAGATGCCGTCTATTCGTATCATCATTAAACTGTTTATAGCAC
>CAZQZF010000036.1:0-12953 GCA_964597745.1 uncultured Zetaproteobacteria bacterium | reverse complement strand
TTTTCTGTTGCGGTGTCATCATGCAGTGCATATACCAGTTGGCATGTAGGAGATGTATTCGGTGTATTTTCCTTTCTGGATCGGGACCGCCTGCACTCCGCGACGGTGCGAGTCGAGTCAGACCTGGTAGTGCTAACGATCAACCGGGAATATTTTGATGTGATTACCCTGGAGAATCCGGAACTTGGTAACCAGTTGCTTCGATTCATGTTCCGGCTTCTGTCTCGCATGGCGCTGAAGCTGGAAGTGGAATATGCCGCCCTGCGAGACTTCGCCCTGGGGAGCAGTAAATGAGGAAGGTTGAACTTTGAACCGTGAACCGTGAACCTTGGAACCTATGAATCATGAACCTGATCACTCGAGTCGAAGGGGGGACGGTGTGACTCTCTCGCCGGTATGAATTCCAGAAAAAAAATACTCGTTGTCGAGGATGATGAGGCGATTGCGCGCCTGATTGAGCTGCATCTGAAGGCGGCGGGCTATCAGGTAATCATATGCGGCGATGGTCAGGAAGCCATGGGCCTGTTGCAGGATGGTGGCTGGAGACTGATTGTTCTGGATCGCATGCTCCCCGGCGCCAGTGGCATGAAAATTCTGCGCTGGTTGAACCGGTCCGGTTGTAAGGAGCATCTCCCCGTGCTAATCGTTACCGCCCTTGGCCAGACGTCCGAGCGCGTTCACGGCTTGAATGAAGGCGCGGATGATTATCTGCCCAAGCCATTTGAACCGGATGAACTGGTAGCGCGTGTGGCTGCCCTGTTGCGGCGGTCGGAACCCCCTGGCAACAGCCTGGGCTGCTCCGGCATAGAACTGGATCCGGAGATTCCCGAGGTGCGAGTGCGTGGCAAGAAAGTTGATTTGCGCCGCCTTGAGTTCCAATTGCTGTATGAACTGATGAAGCGGGCGGGCAAGGTGTGCCGCCGCGAATATCTTCTTGACCATGTCTGGGGCGTGAATGTCTATGTTGAACCGCGAACGGTGGACGTGACGGTGAAACGGCTTCGCAAGGCGCTGAGCGGGCGCGGCGGGGATGATTGTATTGAAACCGTGCGAGGTATCGGCTACCGGTTCGCGGACAAATGATCGGCATCTGTCTGTTTGCCTTCGTGGGGCTCATTGGGATTTATGCATTTCATGTGCATCGTTTGCATCGGCGTCTGACCGATCACGAAGCGAAGATACTGCGGCTTGAAGACAAGAAAAAAGAACTGCATTCAAGACTCAAACGACGGGAGAAACGGCTGGATGTCCTTTTTTCCTCAGTCAGCGAGGCCATTTTCAGGGTTGATCAGCAGGGATTGGTACTGGCGGCCAATGCCCAGGCACAAGGCGTATTCAGACCTGATGAGGAATTGGCTCTGCCACAACCCATGCTTTTGTTCTATCGTGATCCTGACTGGCAGCGGATGTTTACCAAGGCGCTGCAGACGCGGACAAAGGCCACCGCCCTACCGGATATTCACGTCAATGGTCAGGTTCTGGCCGCCAGGCTGGCATCCCTGGAAAAAAAACAGGCCTTGCTGCTTTGCGTGGATATTACCCGCCAGGCCAGACTGGAACGTCAGCGGCAGACCTTTCTGGCCAATATGATGCATGATCTGAAGACTCCGTTAACCTCAATGCTGGGCTATGCCCGCAGTATCCAGTCCTTTGTTGACAAGCCGGAATTGCAGCAGGAATCGGCTGGGATCATTGCGAATGAGGCGAAGCATGTGAGTAGTCTGCTTGATTCTCTGTTGGCGCTCGACCGGATAGAAAATAGCAACCTTTCAGGTGATGCAGGGCCTTCCTCATTGAGTAGCGCCTGCGCTCAGGTCTGTGGTTCCATGGCCTTTCAGTGCGAGAAAAAAAAGATCTCGATGCATACGGATCTACCCGATGAAGCACCGGCGCTGGCCATGGATTTTGATGATCTGTGCCGGATTCTGATGAATGTCCTTCTCAATGCCGTTCAGCACTCACCCGCAGGCGCCGTTGTTGATCTTGTGGCAGAATACGGGAATGGATTTTGCAATATGCGTGTGACCGATGATGGTCCTGGTATGCCGGAGAAACATTTGGATCGTGTGATGGATCGCTTTTATCGGGTGGAGAAGGATCGTGGTCGGAATGGTGATGGCGGGCATGGATTGGGTCTGGCCATCGTCCGGGAATTCCTGGAAGCCGTGGGAGGTCGGATCAGTCTGGAAAACAGGGATCCGCATGGTCTGCTGGTAAGCATCCGGATCCCGCTTGTCCCCTGATTCTCCCAAAATGAAAATGGACGAAATTCGGGGGCGGAGAATCGTTACCGCAATGAGTGGTGGAGTAGATTCCTCCCTGGCAGCGGCCCTGCTTAAGGATGCCGGCGCCGAGGTTGTGGGCGTGTTTCTGCATGTTTGGGATTATTCGCGTGATAATGCCCGGCATGGATCGTGTTGCGCTACGGAGGACGCCTATGACGCCAGACGGGTGGCCGACAAACTGGGCATCGCCTTTTATTCCCTTGATGTCCGGGCATCTTTCCGGCAACAGGTCATCGACCCGTTTATCGAGGATTACGAATCCGGCCGGACGCCCAATCCCTGTGCGCGTTGCAATCACTTCATAAAATTCGGGGTGTTGTTGCAGGCTGCGGAAAGGCTACAGGCCAGATATGTCGCCACCGGTCACTATGTGCAACGCCGTGATAATCAGAACGGAGTTCGCCTGTTCCGGGGTGCTGATCACAGTAAAGATCAAACCTATTTCCTGGCCACGACAATGCGTGCCCAGGCCAAGCGCATTCTTTTTCCGGTAGGTCATCTGACCAAGAATGAAACACGCAATCTGGCCAGTAAATTTGGCCTGCCTACTGCCGCCAAGGATGAAAGTCAGGACATATGTTTCATCCCGGCCGGAGACCGGGTTGGTTTCTTGCATGAACAGGGGTCGACATCCGGGTTCATGCCTGGCGATATTATGGATCGATCCGGCCGCGTGCTGGGATCGCATGCGGGCATAGCCCATTTCACGATTGGACAGCGACGCGGTTTGGGACTGTCCAACGGGCCATGGATTGTGGTTGGAATGGATGGCAACAAAGTAACAGTGGACAGACCATCAAACGCATTGATTGAAGGTGTGGAAGTCGGGCAGGTTTCATGGATCCGCAAGCCGGACAACGAAGATCGTCTTTCCATAAAGGTGCGTTACCGCGCCCCGTCCTTTGCATGTAACTTGAATATACGGCCTTCGAGTGTCGTCGCAAGATTTGATGCGCCCCAGAGTTCCACGGCGCCAGGCCAGGTCGCAGCCTTCTACTCCGGGGAAGAACTGTTGGGTGGAGGGATCATCCAGGGTCTGTTATAGCTATCCCTAACCCGGCTTAGCCCTGAATCTCCTGTCTGCGTTCACGCACAGGCAGGCGAATCCTTCATGCAATATGCGGGTTAGCCGAAACCAGACAGGATGAGGCTAACAAGGTATAATTTTTTGACCGGATGCATGCTATAATTATGACAGGAATTGGCATGGAAAAGCCAGGGGCTCACCCGGTTTGTGTAGGAAGATGAGTGCGATCCTCAAAGGAGAGAAAATGGTAAGAACATGGGTGCTTGCTGCCAACAGTAGCCGTGCATACATCTATTCGACTGAAAGGGCAACCGGAGACCTGAAACAGGTTGAGGAATTTGATTGCCCGGAGGCCAGATTGCATGAACAGGAATTAACGTCCGATCTTCCGGGTCGCGCCTTTGACAGTGGAGGGGAAGGCAGGCATGCGATGGTGCAAGCTGTGGAGCCAAAACGCCAGGGAGCTATCAACTTTGCCATACGGATCACCGACTATCTGGAATCTGCACGCAATGATAGGAAGTTTAGAAAGCTCTATATCATTGCCGCCCCGACTTTTCTGGGCCTGCTGCGTGGACGGTTCAGCGCTGCCCTGGCGGACATGGTGAGGCAGGAAATCGACAAGAACCTGGTGAATCTTCGTGTACGGGACATTCGAAATTATTTGCCGGAGCGGCTCTGATACGGAACGGAAACTTCGCTTATTTGCGTGTTTTCAATTACCATTTCTGGGTTTATAGTGCGCGCCTTCGGAAATCAGACATCAATCAAGGATAACTCATGGCTATAGAACGTACTTTATCGATTATTAAGCCCGATGCCGTCGCCAAAAACGTCATTGGAGACATTATTCGCCGTTTTGAGGAGAATGGTCTGAAGATTATTGCAACGCGCATGCTTCAATTAAATCAGGCCCAGGCCGGACAGTTTTATGCAGTTCACAAAGATCGGCCCTTTTATCAGGACCTGTGCGCTTACATTAGTTCCGGACCCATCCTGGCCATGGCCATGGAAGGGCAGAATGCCGTTAGCCTCAATCGCCAGCTCATGGGCGCAACCAACCCCAGAGAAGCCGAGGCGGGAACGATTCGGGCTGATCATGCCGATTCCATTGAAGCCAATGCGGTTCACGGTTCGGATTCTCCAGAGAATGCAGCCGCTGAAATATCTTTCTTTTTTGGTAATGTGGACCTCCATAGCCGTCGTTGAGTTTATTGAGTCTTCAGCTTCTCCAGGTCAGTTTCTGGCTTCCGCATGAATGATGATGCCTCCATCCGGCAGAATGAGCAGGTTCAGGTTCGCCGCCGGAAACTTAATTCTTTGCGGGGCAAGGGGTTTGATTATCCAAATGACTTCAGGCCGGATTTAAACACTGCGTCAATCCGGCGGACTTATTCAGAGTGGAGTCGGGAACAGTTGCTGGAGGCTAACATCCGGGTGTGTGTTGCCGGCCGTTTGATGGCGCACCGCATCATGGGAAAATCCAGCTTCGGTCATATTCAGGATGCAAGCGGGCGGTTACAGATCTTTCTGGCCAGGGATGTGATGGGTGAGGCGCCCTACGCTGAAAGCAAGCAGCTGGATCTTGGGGATATCATCGGTGTCACGGGCGGTCTGTTTCAGACCAAAACGGGGGAGCTCACCATCAAGGCCGAGTCTCTTTGCCTGATCAGTAAATGCCTGCATCCGCTGCCAGAGAAATGGCACGGTCTGCAGGATAAGGAGGTTCGCTATCGGCAACGTTATCTGGACCTGATTGTCAATGATCAGGTGAAGCAGACCTTTCGTCTGCGTTCACGGATCATTTCCCTGTTAAGACGACAGTTGGAAGATGCCGATTTTATCGAGGTGGAAACCCCGATGCTGCAACCCAAGCCCGGCGGCGCCGCCGCCAGGCCATTTATCACGCATCATAATGCCCTGGATATGGATCTGTTTCTTCGCATTGCACCGGAGCTTTATCTGAAGCGCCTGCTTGTTGGCGGCTTCGAACGGGTGTTCGAGATCAATCGAAACTTCCGCAATGAAGGTCTGGATGCAACCCATAATCCCGAATTTACAATGGTGGAATTTTATCAGGCCTATGCTGATTACGAGGAAGCCATGGATTTGACGGAAAAAATCATTCGTGGCATTGCCGCACATCTTGGTAAACAGACAATTGAATGGGACGGTGTTGTCATTGATCTTGGCAAACCCTTCCGGCGTATTCGTATGGATGAGGCGGTCTTTAAGATGCGCCCGGATCTTCGTGGTCATGCCAGGAATAAAGGACTTCTGGCTACGGCCTGTCTTCAGGAAATCAAGGACTTCAAACCACATATTTCGTGGAAGGCCGGGCACTATCTGAACGCCTTATTTGAGGCTTTGGTTGAACAAACCATTGATACACCCTGTTTTATAACGCATTTCCCAGTTGATATTTCTCCACTTTCACGTCGGAATGCGGATGATCAGTCTGTTGTGGACAGGTTTGAACTGATGATAGCCGGGAAGGAAATTGCCAACGGGTTTTCAGAACTGAATGACCCGGATGATCAAAGGAAACGATTTATGGAACAGGCACAGGCCCGGAAGGCCGGAGACCTGGAGGCGCCGCCTCTGGATGATGACTATATTCATGCCCTGGAAGTCGGCATGGCGCCGGCTGCCGGTGTCGGCATAGGCGTGGATCGTCTGGTGATGATGCTTACCGGCATGCATTCCATCCGCGATGTATTGTTCTTTCCACACATGCGTCCTGTATAGCGTATCTGGACGGAGGCTGAGTAAATGCTGATTCGTAACATAATGATTTCCACCGTTTGGACAGTTTCTCTTGAAGGGAAAATGGGCAAGGCCATTGATCGGATGCGGGAGCGCCACTTGCGGGCCCTGCCTGTAGTGGATGCCGAGAATCGCGTTTGCGGAATCCTAACCACCATCAACATCCTGCGGCACATCCTGCCTGAGTATATTGAAAGCGGCGACCTTGCCGACGTTGCGTTCGCCCCGGACATTCATGCCCTTGCCAGACGGTTTCCACGGATGGTTACGCTTGCGGTAGAGGAGGTGATGGATACCGAACCGCTCATCGTGCTAGAGGATGAATCACTGTTAGCCGTGGCAACCACTCTGGTAACTGATGCAGGCAGGCATGTTTGCGCCCTGGTTACCGATAGCGAAAGGCATCTACTCGGAATTGTTTCACCTGGCGATATACTGGATTATTTCCAGCACCTTCAGGCAAAATAGTCCACAGGCCGGAACCCTTGTGGAGCATGTAGAAGCACTTAACCATACCTCAGGATTGATCCTGGGTATGGAACCGGCCTGGATTGCCGTCGCTATTTTGATGGTGGTCTATGGCGCCATCATGCTGGAGAAGTTCAACCGTGCCGTGTTATCGCTGCTCGGCGCCAGTCTGATGATTCTGTGCGGCGTGTTGACCCAGGAGCAGGCGGTTGCCGGTATTGATTTTAATACCATTGGTCTGCTTACCGGTATGATGGTTATAGTTTCCATCAGCCAGAAAACAGGCATGTTTCAGTATGTGGCCATCCGCGCCGCCAAGGCGGCCAATGGTCAGCCATGGTGGATTCTGGTCATGCTTTCCGTGGTGACCGCTGTTTTTTCCGCTTTTCTGGACAATGTGACGACGGTTCTGCTGATTGCCCCCGTGACCCTGCTGATCACCGATGCCCTGGGCGTCAAGCCTTATCCCTTTTTGTTTGCGCAGGTCCTTTCCTCAAATATCGGTGGTACGGCAACCCTGATTGGCGATCCTCCGAACATCATGATCGGTTCGCAGGCGCATCTGAGCTTTATGGATTTTCTCGTCAACCTGGCCCCTATTATTCCGCTCATCTTTCTGTTCACGATCATCCCGATCTGGTTTCTGTTCGGCCGGGGGTTGAAAGCGGATGAGGAGGCCCGGGCCATCGTCATGGAATTCAATGAAAGAGAGGCCATCAAGGATGTTCCGCTCCTGAAAAAATCTCTGCTGGTTCTTTTTCTTGTGATCGGTGGATTTACAATGTCTCATAACCTGCATCTGGAACCTGCCACCATTGCCTTGTTTGGCGCTGCCCTGTTGTTGCTCCTTCAGACATGGGGTGAGGAAATGGAGGAAAAGGACCGGACCTTCCATGGTGTGATGTCCGAGGTTGAGTGGACGACAATCTTCTTTTTCGTAGGTCTGTTCATCGTTGTTACAGGCGTTGAGCATACCGGCGTGATCGGCTGGATGGCCAGGAAGGCGCTGGAACTCACCGGTGGGAATTTCAATGCAACCACCGCCGCTATCCTGTGGATATCCGCCATTACTTCCTCCATCATTGACAATATCCCCTTTGTAGCCACGATGATTCCGCTGATTGAAAACATGGCGCCGACCTTCGGTGGGGACCAGGCCCTGCAACCGTTATGGTGGGCTCTGGCTCTGGGCGCCTGTCTGGGGGGTAACGGTTCATTGATCGGGGCGTCAGCCAACCTGATCGTGGCCGGCTTTGCCCAGCGCGCCGGCCATCCCATTAGCTTTATGCGATTTACAAAACATGCCTTTTTGCTCATGTTGATCAGCATTGTGGTCTCTAATATCTATATCTATATCCGCTATCTAAACTGATGGTGCATTGATGTCCTATGAATTGATGCTGGCCCGTCGCTATCTCAAGTCCCGGCGTCAGGAACATTTCGTTTCCTTGATTAGCTGGAGTTCCGGCATCGGCGTGGCTATTGGCGTGGCCACTTTGATTGTCGTGATGTCGGTCATGATCGGAGCCGGGATTGAACTCAGGGATCGCATCCTCGGACTTTCGCCTCATATCGATGTACAAGGGCCAGGTAACAGGCTGAAGCCGTGGCAGGACTGGATTGATAGGATCGAAGCGCTACCCGGGATTGATAAGGCATTACCATACGTTACCACCCAGGTAATGGCAACACACGCGGGGCTCGTCTCCGGCGCCATGCTGAAGGGGATTGATGTTTCAAAAGATGATTTGATCAAGGCCTTTATGACGACCGGAAATTTTTCCAGTTTGAATGATAGGGCTCATCCGTTCAGGGCGGTGGTTGGCAAGGAACTGGCCCGGAAACTGGGACTGTCCGTTGGTAACAAGCTGAACCTGCTTTCTCCGGCCGCGGGGATTTCGCCATCCGGAATGATGCCCAGGTTGAGGGCCTTTGAGGTGGCGGGTATCTTCGATTCTGGATTTTATGAATACAATGCGGGATTTATTTTCGCGCCTTTGAGGGCCGTGCAGGCGCTGCAACGCATGGGAAACGGGGTCAGCGGTATCGAGTTACGTATTCATGATCGTGATGCCGCCGCATCGCTGGCGCGCCAGGTGCGCGCCATCCTCCCGGCCAATGCCTGGGTAACGGACTGGATGCAGCGGCACCATTCATTTTTTCAGGCGCTGAAACAGGAGCGTATCGCCATGGGGGTAATTCTGTCCCTGATAGTCCTGGTGGCTGTATTTAATATGGTGGCTTCTCTGGTTATGGTGGTCATGGAGAGGAAGAAGGAGATCGCCATTCTGAAAACGGTCGGGGCCAGTAATGGCTCAGTTATGCGCATTTTCCTCTATATGGGAGCGATGATCAGTAGTATTGGCACCTTGGTGGGTATGGGTCTTGGCCTGCTGCTGGCATGGAAGCTCGATGTCCTGTTGGCCTGGATCGAAAAGGTTAGCGGTATAAAATTCATGTCTGGCGATGTGTATTTTATTGACCATGTTCCTTCCCTTATTGATCCCACGGTTGTTGGTATCATCGTGGTCTCCAGTCTTGGAATGGGTATCCTGGCCACATTTTATCCTGCTTGGAGTGCGGCCAGGGTGCCGCCAGCCGATGCCTTGCGTTATGAATAAATCAACCCGGCCCTCAATGCTGAGGGTTCAGTCAGTTTGCAAACATTTTCAATCCGGAGCGGATAGAATTGAAGTGCTGAAGGGAATCGATTTTGAATTGCATGCGGGTGAATTCCTGTCCGTGATTGGAGAGTCGGGTTGTGGAAAGAGCACTTTATTGCACGTTCTCGGCACCTTGGAACCTGCTGACAGCGGTACGGCGGTGCTTGACGGCGCCTCCCTGTTTACGCTGTCGCAGCGCGGGATGTCCGCCATCCGGAATTCATCCATCGGTTTTGTCTATCAGGCCCATCACCTTATTCCGGAACTGGATGCCCGTGAAAACGTGGCGCTCCCCTTGATGGTCCGTGGCGTTAATCGGCGTCAAGCCCTTCTTACGGCCGAGGACATGCTTATCCGCCTTGGCCTGGGCAATCGTTTAAGTCATCGGCCAGCCCGCCTTTCCGGTGGAGAGGCGCAACGAGTGGCCGTGGCAAGGGCGATGGTAGGCAAACCCAAGGTGCTGCTTGCGGATGAACCTACAGGTAATCTTGATGAGAGAACCGCCATGGATGTTTTTTCCGCCATCCAGCAATTGTGCCAAGAGGATGGAGTTTCAACCATAATGGTAACCCATAGTTTGACGTTGGCGGCGCGCTGTGATCGTATCCTCAGACTTCACTCGGGGAGATTATATGAACAAACGGAAACCTTTGACAAAACAAATAGTTCTGCTAACTTTGACAAGTGATTTTGTAACGGGCTCACGGTTTAAAGATATTGATGTCGCTGAATTGGTCTGGGAAGTACTCAAGGCCGCTCACAGTTGAACGGTGAACCTGTAAACTGAGCGGTTGCGACGAATTTCAGGAGGCCCGTCAGGGCTGAAGGGAGATAAAAATGACAAAAGCGGAAATGGCTGAGATTGTGCACGAGCGTGTTGGTCTTTCGAAAAAGGACTCCACCCATATTATTGAAGATGTAATCGAAACGATTCGATCCACGTTGGAAGACGGAGAAGATGTAAAGATTTCCGGTTTTGGAAAATTTACGCTTCGAGACAAGAATATACGACGTGGACGCAATCCAAAAACCGGCGAAGAGATTATGGTTACGCCTCGAAGAGTGGTTACCTTTCACGCAAGTAAGCTGCTTGTTGAGCAGATGAATAATGGATCCTGACGGTGAACGTGCAGGGTCAGACATTGCGCCAAGCTGGCATTGCCATCCCGGACCTTCCCGACAAGTTGTTCTTTTCAATCAGGGAAGTCAGTGAAATATGCAAAGTGGAACCGCATGTATTGCGCTACTGGGAAACAGAATTTCGACATATCAAACCGGTGAAAAGGAGTGGGAACCGCCGTCTTTACCGTCATAAGGATATCTATGCGATTCTGCAGATCAAATATCTTTTGTATGATATGAATTTTACCATCAAGGGCGCCAGGAAGCGTCTCATGAGTAATGGTTTTTCTGATTTGTCCGGGCCAAAAAATATTAAGGACATACTTACATCTATCCGGCAAGAGCTGGAGTCAATTCTTAAATTGTTGGACTAAACAAATCAGTCGGGGCGTAGCGCAGCCTGGTAGCGCACCAGTCTGGGGGACTGGTGGTCGGAGGTTCAAATCCTCTCGCCCCGACCATTTTTTTCGTGCTATCTTCAGAAAAATGAATCAGTCATGCGGATGAAGTCTATTTCAGCACTGGAACGTCCAAGGTTGCATATGGTCGAACAGCAATTAATTCCCCGGGGAATTACGGATCCCCGAGTGCTTGAGGCAATGCGTCTGGTTCCCCGTCATCTGTTTGTTGAGCCTGCGATGTCAGGTCATGCATATCAGGATTCCGCCCTGCCTATCGGCGAGGGACAAACGATTTCTCAACCCTATATGGTAGCCAGGATGAGCCAGTTGTTGGAGTTGAAAGGACACGAACGCGTCCTTGAAATAGGTACGGGATGCGGTTATCAGACTGCCATTCTTGCACGCCTGTGCAGGCGGGTGTACAGCATAGAGCGTATTCCATCCCTGTACGGACTTGCCAAGCGTAACCTGCGTGCAGCCAGACATGCAAACGTGATGCTCAAATGTGGAGATGGCACCCTGGGTTGGGAGAATTATGCCCCCTTTAATGCGATTCTGGCAGCTGCCGCGGGAGATGCCGTTCCCGAGCGCTGGATGCAGCAGCTTCATATCGGTGGAATTCTGGTCATGCCGGTGGACATTAAAAGCTCTCATGTCCTGATCAGGCGCCGGAGGCTTCAAGATCGCTTTACAGAGGAACGGTTTGATACCTGTTCTTTTGTGCCTCTGATTAGCAATGCGTCTCATGGCTAATTTTAGCCCTTCATGGCTGCGCCGATGCTACGACTGGACCATCGCCTGGTCGAAACATCCCAGAGCCCGATTGGCTCTGTTTTTTGTTGCAGTCATTGAGGCCAGCGTATTTCCCATCCCTCCTGACGTATTACTTCTGGCGCTTGCCCTTGGCCGGCCGGCTCTCGGTCTGCGCTTCGCCTGTATAGCCACAGCCGGATCGACTGTCGGGGCGCTGATCGGTTATGGTATTGGCATGTTTCTGTTCACGGGCGTGGCTGAACCGTTGTTCAGCCTGTACGGTTCTGAGGGAATGTTTTCCAGCGCCCAGGTTATGTTCAGGGAATATGGCCTGTGGGTAGTACTGGTGGCGGGATTCTCACCCATACCTTTCAAGGTGATTACCATCACCGCCGGATTTCTTGGCATGCCCATTCTTGGATTCAGCGGCGCGTGTGTTGCGTCTCGTGGCCTCAGGTTTGGTCTGGAGGGGGCCGCCATGCGTTGGGGTGGGACCAGACTGCGCGGCCTTATTGAAAAACACATCGATCTATTGACCATTATGGTCGTAATCCTGGTAATGAGCGGGTTTCTGTTGCTATGGCTTTGGTAAGGTTGATTCTGTTTCTGATTTTTCTGTCACTGGTTTTAGGCGGGTGTTACACAACCCGCCTGCCCGGCCACTCTTCGGTAGCAACAAGCCAGTCCAAATCGCATATCCATTCGAGGACCTATATTGTTCGTAAGGGGGATACCCTGTACAGAATTGGCAGACGGTTTGGCGTTGGTTACCATGTCATTGCCCGCCGCAACCATCTCCGACCTCCATATCCCATTTATGTTGGCCAAAGAATCTATCTGGATCGTATTGCACCGCCACCAAGCTATCTGCCTATTAGAAAGGCTAAAAAGAAAAAGGTCATCTCCGTAAGGAGGAAGCCCGGAACAATTCGCAGGAGAGGACGGAAGGCGGTTGCCCGTCATACGAAGGTCCGTTTGCAATGGCCGGTTCAAGGTCGCGTCACCAGTTACTTCGGCATGCGCCACAGGCGTATGCACGACGGTATTGATATCAGCGCCAGGATTGGCACGCCCATTCATGCCGCGGCCTCTGGAGAAGTCGTGTATTCAGATCATCGGCTTTCAGGCTATGGCAGATTGATTATCATCCGGCATAGCCGGGACCTGTTTACCGCCTATGCGCACAATCAACGTAATCTTGTGCGAAAAGGCGACCGGGTTCAGGCTGGCGCCGTCATAGCAAGGTCGGGAAGGTCGGGAAATACAAACGGGCCTCACCTCCATTTTGAGGTTCGGCGAGGGGAAACACCGGTTGACCCCATTGCTTATTTGCCGCGAAAATAGGCGGCCTTATGATTGATGAAGTCGTAAAAAGTCCATCCGTGGCCTTTTTACTCCACGGAAAGCGAAAAGCGCGGTTTTCACTTTCCTTACAAATCAATAACTTGCGGTGCAATCTATTGATTTG